>JAFZFY010000298.1 GCA_017555665.1 Pseudomonadota bacterium
CCCCCAAATGAGGATCCCCGTAGGGGATCAATATTGAACGCTTTGTATGGTTTGCTTGTTGACAAAGTCTTTCGTGTCTGGCTAACAGGAATGAGGGGATAAGCAGCGCGTGAACGCCTAGAGGTATCGACGGCGTTCTTTAACCATCCTTGCCTCCCCTGTTGAGTATAAACCGTGGAGAGGATGAATGATTTGCTAGACAAGTTATGGAATTGAGGGTAGATATAAAACGGCGTTTTGCCTTTGATGTTGGCGGCTTGTAAGGTGTATATTAATGCGTAATAAATTAAATGTAACCATTTCTGATGTTGCGGACTATTTTGGGGTGTCCTTTGCAACAATATATCATTGGATTAAAACAATAAATCTTCCTGCGACGAAGGCGAATAATATATGGCAGTTTTCTCCATGTGAAGTAATTTCATGGGCGGATAGCACTAAATATAAAAAGGCTAAATGTCGTTTATCTGTTCCGGCGTTTAATTGTATATCTGCTGTCGATTTATTTTGCGGTGCTGGTGGTTTGACGTGCGGTTTAAAAAAAGCCGGAATTGATGTGGTGGCTGGCGTTGATGTGGATTCAGGTTGTGAATATCCGTATTCCCACAATAATCATGCGTGCTTCCTTAATAAGTCAATAACTAATGTTTGTGGAGAGGATGTCGATGCTTTATTTGTTAAAAATACAGTTCGGCTTATGGCTGGATGCGCACCTTGCCAGACATTCTCAACTTATAATCAAAAGGCTGATTCTACAGATGAAAGGTGGTGGCTATTATTAGAATTCGCTCGATTGGTGAGGGAGGTTCGGCCTGAACTTGTGACGATGGAAAATGTTCCTAGATTGATGGAACAAGATGTTTTTGATATTTTTGTTAAAAATCTAAAATTTTATGGATATTATGTCAATTATCAGATCGTGCGTTGTGCCGATTATGGCATGCCTCAGCATCGTTCGAGAATGGTGTTAATGGCTTCTAAATTTGGTGACGTACCACTATTGACGTCGAAAGAATTTGGTATTTCACAATCCACTGTAAAAGACGTTATCGGAAATTTGGAACCACTCCGGGACGGCGAATGCTCCAAAACCGACCCGTTGCACCAATGTTCTAAGCTGTCTCCATTAAACTTAAAAAGGATTCGTGCCTCTAGGCCGGGAGGAACATGGAGAGACTGGCCCAGGGAACTCGTCGCTGAGTGCCATAAAAAGGAAATCGGGAAAGGCTATGGAAGCGTGTATGCACGCATGGAATGGGACAAGCCGTCTCCCACGATTACGACGCAGTTTTATGGTTATGGCAACGGGCGTTTTGGACATCCGGAACAAGATAGAGCTTTATCGCTTCGGGAAGGAGCCATTTTGCAGGGATTCCCCATGGATTATCAATTTGTAAAACCTGGGGAGCCGATTTGCATGAAGACGCTTGGCAAAATGATTGGCAATGCCGTTCCGGTCACTCTGGGGGAAATCATTGGCAAAAGCCTTGTGAAGCATGTTAAACATTATGCACAGGGCAAATCCGCTTCGGAATGTCACAAACCGAGTGGATAGCGGTGTATCGCGCCGCCGGAATGATGCAGATACAAGGAAGCAAGGCGGAGACGGAGGGCGCGGCCTTAGGGCCGTAACCGACGGCGACAACGTAGCTGACGATGCAGATGCGCATTCCGACGAGCGCGATAGCCGCGTAGAGGGAGAGAGACTTCCCCCACACAAAAAACAATCATGATTTAACAGATTTGACAGGAGGCTTCATGACCGAAGCACATACCATGGGAATTCCAGAAATCGGACAAATGGCCATCGTCCGACGCCGCAGATGGGTGGTCACAGATGTGATGGGATCTGACCATTATGCCCAGCATCTCGTAAGCCTGGCATCTTTGGAAGAGGATGATTCTGGAGAAGAAATGCAGGTGATTTGGGAGCTGGAACCTGGGGCTAAAGTCATGGCTCGTTCGGGATTGCCCGAATGTAAGGGGATTGACGCGCCGGATCGGTTGGAGGCTTTTTTGGACGCCATTCGCTGGGGCGCGGTGACGAGTACTGACCGAAGCCGCATGCAGTCGCCGTTTAGAAGTGGGATTGAGATTGAGGATTATCAGCTGGAGCCGCTCGTGCGGGCACTCGACATGGCGCATGTCAACCTGCTGATTGCCGATGACGTCGGTTTGGGCAAGACCATTGAGGCTGGGTTGGTCATCCAGGAACTCATTTTGCGCCATCGCGCCAGAACCGTGCTCATCGTCGTGCCTGCCAGCCTGCAGATCAAATGGAAGACGGAAATGCAGGAAAAATTTGGCCTGGAATTTCGCATCGTCGATACCGCATATCTGAAAGACTTGCGTAGAAAGCGTGGTATTCACGTCAATCCGTGGACATCGTATCCGCGTTTAATCACCTCAATGGACTGGGCAAAAAGTCGCGAGGGATTCCGCTTTTTTAGCGACGGACTTTTGCCTCCTGTTCCGAAATATCCCAAACCGTTTGATATTCTCGTAGTTGATGAAGCCCATAACGTTGCGCCAGCAAGCTCCGAAAACTACAGCATTGACAGACAGCGCACCGCCTTGATACGCACGCTCGCACCGCACTTTGCACACCATCTTTTTTTGACGGCCACGCCGCACAATGGCTATACCAATTCTTTCAATGCCCTGTTGGAACTGCTTGACAACCAGAGATTTACCCGATCACTGCAGGAACCAGATCCTGCACAGGTCAACAAGATCATGATCCGCCGTTTGAAAAGCGATATCGTGGATTCCAATGGAAATGCGGTATTCCCCAAACGCGTCCTTCAAAAGTTGGATATTCATTATACGGAGGAAGAAAGGCAAATTCATCAGGCATTAAAGGAATTTACGCAACTGCGCTCGGAATCTAGCAGCAATCGATTCAGTATGGGCGTGATGTTCGTTAATATTCTGCTCAAAAAACGCCTTTTTTCTTCACCCGCCGCATTTTATGCAACGCTTTCCAAGCTCTCGGATTCTTTTCGGGAGAATGCCACAAAATCCGATGCTGAGCGCTTTAAGCGGCAGTTTGCCATGGCAGTATCCCGATGCTCGGATGACGACATTGTCATTCAGGATAATGCCGAAAACCCAGGCGATGATGAAGAAGCCATAGAGCAGAATCTGCACGATGCGGCCATTCTGGCCAATGCTCAGGAAAACCCTCTGGAAAAGAAACTACAGACAATTCTGGATAAACTGAAGAAATGGGCAAACCGCAATCAAAATGCTGAGGATTCCAAGGCAAAAGCCATCCTTACATGGATCGATACGCACCTGCGCCCTCAAGGCGAATGGAATGACGAACGCGTGATTCTGTTTACGGAATATCGAGCGACACTAAACTGGCTCGTTACGATATTTGCCAATCATAAAATTCGACAGAATGACCGGCTGATGGTGTTGCACGGCGGGACGCAGAGCGACGAGCGGGAGAAGATAAAGGCTGCATTCCAGGCATCGCCGGATTTATCGCCCGTGCGCATTCTGCTGGCCACGGATGCCGCCGCCGAAGGCATTGACCTACAGAATTTCTGCCATTACCTGATCCACATTGAAGTCCCTTGGAATCCCAATGTTATGGAACAACGCAACGGCCGCATTGACCGCCATGGGCAGCTCGCTTCGCAGGTAGAAATTTGGCATCCCGTCGGCGTGACCGAAAATAAATTGCTCAATCCAAAATCTTCGGACGACGACGGAGAATACCTGTGGCGGGCCGTGGAAAAGGTCAACCGGATTCGACTGGATTTGGGCAGTGTGGGCAATGTCATCGAAAAAAATATCGAATCTTTCATGCTCGGACTCAACCAGGAACGTTCGACGGCCAGTGCTGAAAAACGCGCTGAAGCCACGCGAAAACGGCTCGAAAGCGATAAGAAAGTCAAGGAACGCATTGCCAAATGCCACCATGAATTATTGACCACGCAGCAGAGCCTAAATCTTACGCCAGAACGCATTCGACATACCGTCAGCGTAGCTTTGGATTTGGCTGGGCAACCCGCATTGCAGCCCATTACCCTAAAGCGAGATAATGCACAGATCACGGCGTGGACGGTTCCTGAAATGCGAGGGGCGTTGGCGGAACGGGCATCCGTCGGCTTGATGCATCCGCATACCGGGACGCGCAGGCCCGTGACTTTCGATCACGAGATCGCCAAGAACCACGACGATGTCGTTCTGCTTCATTTGAACCACCCCCTCGTCAAATGGGCTTTGCAGCTCCTACGCGAGGAAATGTGGGCACTGGAGGACAAAAAACACCTGAATCGCGTCACCTTGCACGCTGTTCCCGATACCATACTTAAAGAACCAGCGATCATTGTGTATTCGCGACTCGTCATTACCGGTGGCGACAATCAGCGGCTGCACGAAGAAATCATCACGAGTGGACTGACCATCGGCGAACGCCCCAAACGCATTGAGCAGGTATCGCAGATTGAAAAAATGCTGAACAGCGGCATGGCCGTAGATGACGCAGAAGCCCAAAACGTTTGGAATATCTGCAAATTGCGATATGAAAAATATCAAGCAAATATTCTCAGCAGTGTAGACGCGAGGGCAAAAGAACGCGTGGAATCACTGCAAAAGGCGATTTACGACAGAAAAGAAAAAGAAATCAAGGATATCCACGCAATTCTGGATGATCTTGAGAATCGCCTTCGTGCGGAATTACAGGAAGAAACTACCAGAGGCACCCAGTTTCTTCTGCCCTTTTCTTCGCAGGAACTGGATCAGTACAAGAAAGACAAGGAAGCAATCAGAGCGCGCTTGGAGCGCATTCCCGAGGAACGTGAGAAGGAAATACAGAATATCGAACGGCATTTTTCTTCTCCTAGCCCCAGAGTTTTTCCCATCGCCGTGTCATTTATGATTCCGGCGTCGATGATTTGACTGACCTCCCCCCCAGCCCCCTCCCCATGAATGGTGAGGGAGAGAGATGGATTTCCCATGGCAAATAAAGAAAACTACGATTGGTACTCCCTCATACAGATTAGTGGTGCGTTTGTATCGCCTAAGGTCTTTAAAGAGGCTTTTCCACAAGGACTGAACTGGGTCGATTCGCAAAGTTGGTGTGCGTTGCGCAATAATTACGAAGACGCATTGGACGAAATCGACCATAAACCAGCAGAACATAAACTGATTGTGCGCCAGTGGTGTGAATCCGTTTTTCGAGAGTTCTTGGCGTATGACGAGGGCGTGATGTGTTTAGCCTCACTCCCTAGTCCCCTCTCCAATGGAGAGGGTGGAAATAGGGATTTTGTTCTTAAATCAATAGAAACAACTGACGAATTCCGACCTGATTATATCATCCATAAGCCGGGGGAACCGGAAAGCGTACGCTATTTCGTGGCAATTGTGGACAACAAGGATCTGAATCGATCCGACAACCGACGATGGCCCGTTACGCCGCTGGAGCAGATGACGCAGCTGTGTCGTCTATACAAAGTGGAAATCGGCATGGTGACAAACGGATCGCAATGGGCACTCGTCTATGCCCCGATCGACACGACATCAAGTACGATCGTGTGGGATGCCAATATGTGGTTTCAGGAACCTGACACACTGCGGGCTTTCCATACATTTTGGTGTGTGCAGACGTGCTGTGACGAAGACCGATGGCCCGAAAAGCTCATTCGCGCTTCGTCAGAATACAACGACAACGTCACGACACAACTCGGAGCGCAGGTGCGGCGCGCCGTCGAAGTGCTCATACAATGT
Organism: Pseudomonadota bacterium; assembly: GCA_017555665.1. Taxonomy (GTDB): domain Bacteria; phylum Myxococcota_A; class Bradymonadia; order UBA4248; family UBA4248; genus UBA4248. The sequence goes on from JAFZFY010000298.1 coordinate 5,743, forward strand.
CTCGACAAAGAAGACCGAAACCGCGAGGGACGGTTGCTAAACGATATCGATCCGGAAACGCTGTATCAGGCGGGGCTCACCGTCATGATGCGCCTAGTGTTCATCCTGTGCGCCGAGGAACGCGGATTACTGATGTTGGGCGACGCCGTCTATGACCAGTTTTATGCCATATCAACATTGCGTGGGCAACTTGAAGAAGATGCAAGCAAATACGGCGAAGATGTACTGGAACGACGGTACGATGCCTGGGCTCGGATACTGGCGGTGTTTCGCGCAGTTTATCACGGCGTGGAACATGAGAATTTGCGCATGCCCGCACTGGGCGGGTCGATTTTTGATCCCGATACGTATCCCTTTTTGGAAGGTCGCGCAGCAGGCTCGAAGTGGATGGATGGCGATGATGCCGATCCCCTGCCCATCGACAATCACACCGTTTTGCTTTTGCTGGATGCCTTACAGATATTGCAGCACAAAGACGGTGCACGACGGCTGAGCTACAGGGCACTGGATGTCGAGCAGATCGGCCACGTCTATGAAGGTCTGCTCGAACACACGGTAGAGCGCGCCAAGGACGTCATTCTCGGGTTTGAATACACCAAGGGCAAGGACATCCATCCCGACATCGCGTTGACGGAACTCGAATCGGCGCGGCTTGATGGCGAAGAAAAGGTTAAAAAGCTGATCGCCGAATGCACGGGCAAGAAAATCACCGATGCCGCGTGGAAAAAGAAGTTTCACGTACCCGACGACGATATGAGCCGACAGATCGTACGGATTTGCGGAAACGACGAAATAATGGCGAAGCGCATTTTGCCATACGCCGGATTTTTGCGTAAGAACGCTTGGGGGGAGCCGATTATTTATCACAAGGGCGCGTACATGGTCACGTCGGGGAGTTTTCGTAGCGATACTGGAACATACTATACCCCCAAAAAACTGACCGAACTCGTCGTCAAAGACGCTTTGGAGCCCGTCGTGTATATCGGTCCAGCCGAAGGCAAACCTCGCGAAGAATGGCAACTAAAACCACCCTCCGAATTACTTTCGCTGAGTATATGCGACCCTGCCATGGGGTCAGGGGCCTTCTTGGTTCAGGTCTGTCGATACCTTGGGGAACGCATTTGTGAAGGCTGGGAACTCGCCATTGAGTCTGGCAAAGCCGTGACCGTGGATGGCGAGGTGTTGGATGCGCTTGACGACAAAGAGCCATTGCCCAAATCGGCTGACGAACGTCTGACCATCGCACGCCGTCTCGTCGCAAAACACTGCATCTATGGTGTCGATATCAATCCGATGGCCGTGGAACTCGCCAAACTCTCGATCTGGCTCGTGACGATGTCGAAGAATAAGCCTTTTGGGTATCTCGACCATTGCTTTAAGTGTGGCGACAGTTTGCTAGGCATTCACAGCATTGAACAGTTGCGACACTGCGCCATGAATCCCGATGTGACCGAATCCATACAAAAAATGCTGTTCCACAAAGACATTTCGCAGAATATCGAAGAAGTTATCAAGCTACAGCAAGAGATTCGCGACATGCGTGTGCTGGATATCCAGGACGTGGAAACAATACGACGCAAATATGACTTGTCGCAACGGACGATGGCGAATTTGAGAATACTGGCCGATGCGTTTGTCGCCGAGGCATTTCGATGCGCCGACAAGCCCAAAACCGTCAAAAAAGCCCTCGAAGCCGTGATGCGCCTTGGAGGTGATATCTTTAACGAAAAATCGCTCGCTCACGTGCCTGCCGTCGAACAGGCGAAAAAAATCGCCAAAGCGGGCTTAAGCATCGACGCCGACAGACTGCGCAAACCCATGCACTGGCTACTCGAATTTCCACAGGTGATGATGCACGGCGGGTTTGATGTAATCGTCGGAAATCCGCCGTTTTTGGGTGAGAAGGGAAAGGATGGAATTAGCGGCTCTCTTGGTAATCAGTATTTAAAATTCATCAAATATACAATATTAAACAACGCAAAAGGTAATCCAGACTTTGTTACTTATTTCTATCGAAGAACTTATGATATCATATCAAGCCAAGGAGGGTTCGGACTAATTGCGAGTAAAACGATTTGTGAAGGGGACTCAAAGAGATTTAGTTTAGATTTTTTAATCAATCATGGAACAATTTCTAAAGCGTATACAAACATCAAATGGCCTGGAAGTGCTAATGTATATGTTAATATAGTTAATTTCAGTAAATCGTGGAGTGGAATGAGTTCGCTGAATAATATTCATGTGGCTCGAATATCATCGTCTTTATCGGATGGGTTATCTATAACAACTCCATTAAATTTATCCAGTAACAAAAAATACGCATTTCAAGGTATAACTCCTTGGGGTGATGGATTTTTTGTAAGTGAACAAGATGTTAGCGCATGGAAGAAGAATAATAATTCATCAAGCGATGTTGTTTATAAATACTATAGTGGTGAAGATGTTTGTAACACCACAAATCATGTAGCAAGTAGATATGCAATATGTTTTTGGGATTGGTTTGAGAGTGAAGCCATGTTGTATCAAGAAGAGTTTGATTATCTATATAACCATGTAAAACCATCAAGGGATTTGGCAACCGAAGAACGCGCAAGAAACAACTGGTGGCAGTTCTGGTGTTTGCGTCCAAAATTATTAAATAGAATTGGTAGAGATAATTACTTACGACATTCCAGAAAACTAAGCAAACATCGTTTGTTGGATAAAGTAATTTTGATTTCCAGACATACAAAGTATTGTTCATTTATTATGGTAGATAATGATTGTTTATATGGGGACAGTTGCGTTGTGGTTGCATCTGACAATGTAACTTTGTTCGCCATTCTTTCATCAGATGTTCATAATATATGGGCACACAAATTTGGAACAACCATAGGTAATGATACGCTAAGGTATAGCCATACCGAAATCTTTTTAAGCTTTCCATTTCCTGTTTGCAATTTAGAACAAACAGATGAAGTATTAAATAATTATGGTAATCGTTTAGCTATTGTTAGAGTTAATTATATGCAGTCCCATTCCTGTGGCCTCACAGATTTCTACAATTTATTTCATAATCCCGATGTACAAGATGCGGAGATGTGTAACCTACGCGAGATTCAGGTGAAAATCAATGAGCGCGTGATGCAATTGTATGGGTTTGACGATATTGATTTGGAGATGGGATTTCACCGCGTGGAGTATAATATGCCCCCCGACAACCTGCGTTTTACCATGAGCGAAGCGGCACGGGAGAAGTTGCTGGCACGACTATGTGAACTCAATCGCGAGAGGTACGAGGCAGAACAGCGTGGAAGTAAGCGATGAGCGAGGGGAATTTCCTATGAACGATGACAAGCACAGCCACGGCGCATTTGAACAATATATCCGTCAGGGGGAGCCTGAGCAGGTGGAGCGTGCCGGGTGCTGGCAGACGGCGATCGGGCTACAGGATGTCGATGGCCTAAAGACTTCTGCCTATTTACAGGAAACGGCGCAGGCGCATATCGAAGGCAATATCGACATTGGGGAGGCCCGGCGGCGAATTGAAAGCTATTACGAAGTACGCGAAGAACGACTGAAAGACGATGCGGCGAACACTGCCGAGGCGGATATCGTTTCGGCGCGGATTACGGAGATCCTTGGGGAACGGTCGTTCAAGTTCGCGCCAGTGACGCTGTTTAGCATTCACAGGCGATTGTTCGACGGATTGTGGGAACATGCGGGGAAAGTACGCACCTATAACATCACCAAAAAAGAGTGGGTGTTGTATGGGGAGAGCGTGTATTATGCGTCTGCGCAAAGCATTATGGAGACGTTGGATTACGATTTCGAGCAAGAATCAGCTTTTTCGTATCAGGATCTATCCATGCAGGCGATCATTCGGCATATTGCGAAGTTTACCTCGGGCATTTGGCAGATCCATCCATTCTGCGAAGGGAACACGCGTACGACGGCGGTATTTATGATTATGTATTTGCGTACACTGGGTTTTGCACTTCAAAATGACGTATTTGCGGAAAACTCTTGGTATTTTCGCAATGCCCTGGTGCGGGCAAATTACAATCAAATTCGGCAGGGAATAAGGGCTACGACGAAATACCTTGAACTATTCTATGAGAATCAATTGCTGGGCGCAAAGCACGAATTGAAGAACCGCGATTTGTGCATTGAGTTTTGCGATAGTCACATGGAATCTAGGGATATACAAAACGGATAGCAAGGAGTTGGGCGGCGGCAAAAGGGGCCATTTCCTCGCAATGTGCCGTAAAATTGCCGCGTAGGGGGAGATTCTCACTACCCATAAATAATCGGAAACAGGGAAGCATGATATGGCAAGAACAATTACCAAAGACAGCGCTGAACAATCGCAGCGGGAGCGCAATTACTGGGTTGTGCGCGGAGAGGTAGCGGACAAGACGCGCCATGTGATGAGCGTGTTTGTTGGGATAGATTACGACCAAATCGCCAGCAAGGTGTTTCCAGACGATGGCGTAATTGCTGTTGATGAAGAGATGCGCATATTGGCTTATGCATCGGTTTATCGCGCAAGAGCCGTGGAAAATGGCGTCGTCTTCTATTTTGTACGGAGCGAAACACCAGATAATAGCCCAGTTTTGCATGGATTTGATGCAAAGGGAGCAATTCTTCGGATGACGCGGGAGCAGTTTGAAGCGCAAGCTGGAAAGTCGGTGGATGCGTTGCGCGTCATCGCTTCGGATGGGGAGCGGGATGAAAACCAAAGAGAGCGAGCCTATATCCGAAAATTATTGCAGGAAGCGGTGGAGGACGATTTGCTTGGACCTGCCAATGGGGCGCATGAGACGATTATCGGCATGAGCGTTCATGACCGCTATCTGGTGGGAAAACTGGCACCTGGAGGCAGGCAGGAAGAGGACATTGCGATAGAGGATGATGATATAGAGTTGGACGAAACACGGCTGGGCAATGCGGAACATGCTTTTGTAGAGGATTACAGCGGCGGTGAAAGCAATGACGATTCTGATCCAAGTGTTGCGGACGATATGACCGATCAAAAGTCGATATCGCTTACGCCGCATTCTGTGGGGATGACGTTTTGCGTCGATGCAAGTGTGGAAGAAATCGAATTGAAGGCAACGTGGGGACGCTATGAACGTGCGGATACGGAGGATGAAAAGCGCGTTTGGCGTCGTGTGCCATGCGGCGGAACAATATCACTAAAGCTAGAAAACCAAAATCATATTGTCGTGGACGAAAACAACCGAGATGTGGTGGTAAAGTGCCTTGCACGACATAATGATAAGGGAACGATTGTGACGCTTTTCCTCATCAACGAGCAGGAAAAAGCCAGACAGAATATAGATACTCAATGGGTATTCCAGCCGGAAATGCAGGTGTGCGCCAAGGATGGAAAAAGCATATTCATCTCGCGGGCGGAAATCTTTGATCCGGAGAATCCTGATGAAGAAATACAGCAGCTGAACTTGAATTACCGAAGGCGCATGGAGTTTGCTGTTGGTCATGGAATATCGGTACATGCAAAAGCCGATGCAGAGAATCCGCAAAGGGCGTCGATGATTCAAACGCGCGTGATTCCATTCTATGAAGTCAAGACGACCGAGACACCGGGAACCCGTGCAGGGGATCGCGATGCCATGCAGAGGATGGTGCGCGAAAACCTTTTTGATATGAAGGAACTGGCGGAACTATCCGTGCCCGAAAGGCGTCATGTTCTGGTCAAACGATTGCGAGATTTGACGGCGGATTATGCAGCATGGATTGCAGATAACCTCGCGATTGCCAAGGCAGACGAGACCCATTGGAAGACACTGCGCATGGGCGTCAATGACTGCAAAAATGTATTGCAAAGGCTGAATGAGGGCATTTCGGTGCTGGAAAAGGACGATATCGCCCTGAAAGCATTTGGCTTTGCCAATCGTGCGATGATGCTACAGCGTGAGCATAGCATATATGCGCTCAAACGCCGCCAGGGAATAGAAAAGCAGAAGAATTACGAATCCATATCCGCCCATTATGACGAACCAAAGAACAGGACGTGGCGCGCATTCCAGCTTGCGTTTATTCTGTTGTCGATTCCCGCACTGGCGGATCCAACGCATCCGAGCCGCACGGACATCAACGAGGCGGTCGCGGATTTGTTGTGGTTTCCCACGGGTGGTGGCAAGACGGAGGCTTACTTGGGCGTGGCTGCATTCTGTATGGGAATACGGCGGTTGCAGAAAGAAAGCAGCCAATATGGCGACTTGAACGCGGATTGCGGATTGTCGGTGATCATGCGCTATACATTGCGCCTGTTGACGTTACAGCAATTCCAACGAGCGACGGCATTGATTTGTGCGATGGAGCAAATCCGGCTTGAGGAACCTGCAACTTGGGGCGCGGAGCGATTTCGCCTCGGGCTTTGGGTCGGATCCAAAGTGACGCCAAATAAGGGTAAAGATAGTAAAAAAGAGATAGAACAACAGCATGAACAGAACAAGCCGAAACGGCAGCTGACATTTTGCCCTTGGTGTGGCGAGCCGATGGATGCAAACAGCCAAAGCTACGACAAAGAAACGCATGTGCGATGCAATAATATCTACTGTCTGTTTTCCAAAGGCAAGGCAGGACGCGAGTTGCCTGTGGTAACCGTTGATGAGGAGATTTATCAAAATCCGCCGTCGATGCTGATCTCTACCGTGGATAAATTTGCTATGATGGCATGGAATGGGATGATCGCCACACTGTTTGGGCGAGCTACCAGAAAGTGCCGGGAGCATGGACTGACGTGTCCAGATGGCGAATGCATGGAGAAACATCGTACAAAGGTCGAAACTGTACATGCCATACGTCCACCTGATCTGATTATACAGGACGAATTCCATTTGATCAGCGGCCCTTTGGGGACGATGGTTGGTTTGTACGAAACGGCAATTGACGAATTGTGTAGTTGGGAATGCAATGGCAAAAAAGTATATCCAAAAGTCATTGCATCGACGGCGACAGTTCGTCGTGCAGATACTCAGATTCGCAATGTGTTTAATCGAAATCTTTGTATATTTCCACCGAGCGGTTTGGATGCCGAAGACAATTATTTTTCGGTGCAAAGGGATCCCAAGGAAATACCGGGGCGAATGTACATGGGCATTTGCGCACCTGGAAGTTCAAGACCAGCAGCGATGATTCGCATCAATGTGGCTTTGTTGACTGCCGCGATGTCGCTCTACCATCACTTTGGCAAGGCGGCGGATCCTTACATGACGCTTGTTGGCTATTTTAACGCACTGCGCGAACTTGGGGGCATGCGCCGACTTGCCGAAGACGATATCTGCACCCGTGCTAAAAAGGTCGATAACGGCGATACTGCAAGACCGGGGTTGAAACGAAGATATTTATTTAATTCCAATATCCATGAGCTCACATCGCGCATGTCGAACGACAAGATTCCAGAGATATTGGACGCACTTGATGTGGAATATGTTCCCTATGATCCAGAAAAAGACAAGAAGGTACCTACAAAACGAGCGATAGATATTGTATTGGCTACGAACATGCTCTCAGTCGGTGTGGACGTGAACCGTCTTGGACTCATGTCGGTAAATGGGCAACCCAAGAATACCGCCGAATACATTCAGGCCACGAGCCGCGTTGGACGACAATTTCCAGGCATAGTCTGTACTTTGCTCAACTGGGCACGCCCGCGAGATTTGTCGCACTACGAAACGTTTGAGCATTACCATGCGACGTTTTATAAGCACGTTGAAGCCTTGTCGGTAACGCCGTTTGCCACCAAAGCACTGGATCGTGGATTAACGGGCGTATTGGTAAGCCTGATGCGCCTGAAATATGACCGATTCAATGCAAACCATAGCGCACATGCGCTAACGTCGTGTAATGATCCCGATGCACAGACTGTTAAGCAATCCATCGTAGACAGGGCTGTCCATGTCGTCGATATGTTCATGCAGTCCAGTGTGGAAACGGCAACGCAGGTTCGCTTGGAAAAGTGGGCAAAAGAGTCTCAGACACCAGGAATAGAATTGACCTTCAAAAATACGCATCAGGCGACGAATAAACCACTCATTGAGCCCCCCGGCAAGAATGCCTGGACAAATCAAACGGTTGCAATGTCGATGCGTGAAGTCGAACCTGAGGTCGCCGTGTTCTTGAATCTGACGCTAGCAGAAAACGACAATATCCCAGAATGGAAACCGAATATGCATAAGGACACGGAGGCGTAATATGGCTCAGATGAAAATAAATAAGGAGCGAATCATAGCAGGAAGCGTTCGACCAAGCCAACTTTTATGGACGTATGGCCCTGGATCTACGGTTGATTTACCCAATGCCTCAGTTATGACGATGGGAATTGTGCAATGGCAAAAGGAAAAATGCTTTTCCATTGAGCTTCCGCGACTGATAGAATCAATTAATCGCTTTGGTAATTTCCACATCAGCAGTTTACGTCAGCCTCCCATCAGCGAAGCTGAATTGATTTATAAGGCGGATTGCGGCATTCCTGTACGGTTGTTTCCGCAGTGGTTGCGGTGTACGCGATGTGGTATGCTGTCACCCTTTAGCAACGGTCTGTTTGCTGTACCGGACAAGGGGTCCTTGCGTTTTATTCATAAAAATTGTAGCGGAAAAGGGGAGGCTCTTGCGGTGCCCGCGCGTTTTTTATACGCATGCGACCATGGGCATATTGACGATTTTCCCTGGCACTGGTTTGTGCATTGGGGGAAATCCAACTGCAAGGGAACGTTATATTTTCGCGAAGGCAAGCAATCGTTGCAGACGGAAAACCTTTTTGTGGAATGCGATGGATGTGGTGCCAAACGATCGATGGCACAGGCTTTTGGTAAGAATGCAATAAACAATTTGCCTGGATGCCGTGGATGCCATCCGCATCTCAACTGCTATGATACTGAACCATGCACTGCTGAGACACACACGATTCTTTTGGGTGCTACTAATGCGTGGTTTCCCGTGACGATGTCTGCTCTGGATATTCCAGAATTTAAGGATGACGTAGAAAATTATGTCACAAAATTCTGGGATAGTTATTTTAAAGAAATACAAGAAATCGGCGAATTGTCTTATGCCATCAGACTCATCCGAAAAGTTGATGGTGCAGAACCGCCCTGCGATAATGAGATATTATTTGGCGCAATACAGAATTATCGTTCTGGCAACCATAAGCGTAAAACCAAATCGGATGATGTCAAAATACCGGAATGGCATTCTATGACAGCAAAGGAACCCCAATCGAACTATCCGCATTTTTTATGTTCCATCCCTGATTATAAGAATTTTCAATATCGTAACCAGATAGAACGCATTGTCAAAGTCGATCGGCTTAAGGAAGTGAATGCCCTGCTTGGGTTTACGCGCATTGAATCTATGAATGGCATTTATGATCCACAACATTGCAAGCAGTTTGCTCGTCTGAGCAAGAGCGAATTAGATTGGCTTCCTGCTGTCGAAGTCCATGGCGAAGGTATATTTATACAATTTAAGGAAGAAACCGTTTCGCATTGGGAATCTCAGCCGAAAGTCCTTGAACGGGAAGAATATCTGCATTTGCAGTATTCAAAGTGGCTGGAAAACCATGGTCATTCTACGGATCGTTTTCCCGGTATTCGCTATGTGATGCTTCATACGTTTTCGCACCTTCTGATCCGTCAGATTTCGCTGGAATGCGGGTATAATTCCGCCAGTTTGCGGGAACGCGTTTATGCCTCAGAACCGAGTAGCCATCATCCAATGGCAGGGATACTGATTTACACGGCAGCGGCGGATTCCGATGGCACACTTGGTGGGCTTGTCGATTTGGCAAAGCAGGAAAGCATGGAAACCATCATACGGAATGCCTTGATACAGGCATCGGTGTGTTCCTCTGATCCCATCTGTTCGGAGCATTTGCCCGAAGCCACTGCACTTCATGCTGCGGCTTGCCATGCATGCGCTTTTGTGTCGGAAACATCCTGCGAATTTGGCAATCGCTTTTTGGATCGCGCCTTGATCGTTCCAACATTTCACGGTGAGACAATATCTATCTTTGAACTTGAGGTATGATTGTCATGGACGAATTGCTTGAAATCATTGCTGAAATGACTGCGCGCATACCTACCGATACGCTCATGCATCTTGCGGACGAGATCCAAAGAATTGATGATGTGAGCGAATTATACACCATCCAGTTTAATCCGAATTTACGATCATTATGTAATCGTTTTCTTGATGCCTGCGAGTCCTCGAACTGTTCTACAGCAGTTATTGCGTCAACGCTAAGAGGGGCATGTTCCGTGGCCAGTGTTTTGAATCAGCGCACTGCTGTAAATTTGGTCTGGACGGGACCGCAAACCGAATACATATCCATCCGACATACGGAATCTGTCCTTACGGAGATGATAAATAGCGCGCGAAATCAGTTGTTTATGGTGAGTTTTGTAGCCTATCGTGCTCCAGCAATTCTTGGGGCATTGCACAATGCCCTAGACCGAGGTGTTCGTGTGCGCATGCTTTTGGAATCATCGAAAAATCAAGGTGGAAGGCAAGTCGATTACGACAGCCTTGGATTTATGAAGCTCGCCCTGCCAGGAATTGAACTATTCCAATGGATGCAGAAAAATGCAAAAGGCGTCGTACACGCGAAATGCGCAGTCACAGATGCAGAACGATTGTTTGTAACAAGCGCGAATATCTCCGAAGCAGCAATGGAACACAATATAGAAGCCGGAGTGCTTATCACTGGTGGAGATGCACCGAAACAGATGATGCGGCATTTACAGGCGTTGATTGATACACGGGTGATTGTACCGTTTGAGACGTAACATATTCAATGCATAAACTGTGTTGCGTATTGCTGAATTACGTTGAATGCTTCATATGGATTGCCTTCTGAGATAATCAAGAGAAATGCCAATATGCCTGATTCCCTTACTCCTGAACAACGCTCAAAATGCATGAGCCACATACGCGGCAAAGACACCTCGATCGAGGTGTCTTTGCGGAAATTACTGTGGCATGCAGGGTATCGCTATCGAAAAAATTATTCGAAGTTGCCTGGATCGCCTGATATTGCCATGACAAAGCAGAAGATTGCGATTTTTTGCGATGGCGAGTTTTTTCATGGGAAAAACTGGGAACATGGTGAGCGTGAGCATATTGCGCGCGGGCATAGGGCTGAGTATTGGACGAAGAAAATTGAACGCAACATTGCGCGGGACAGGGAGGTGGATATTCAGCTCAATGAACTTGGATGGACGGTTCTCAGATTTTGGGGGCAGGAGATAAAGAAACATCCAGAGGCATGTTTGAAGGCTGTTGAAGAGTGCATATTGGAGAAGAAAATTGCTACCTATGACGTGCTTGGACTGGATGAACTTGAGTGTCATGAGGCATTTGAGTGTTCGGATAAGACGTAGTGGGTACGGGATTATTTTGAGCTTACCCAATCAGCTACCCAATTGAGCCCCAATCCTACCCAATCGGCTACCCAATCGCGCCCCAATCCTACCCAATCAGCTACCCAATCGAGTCTCGATCCTACCCAAACAGCTACCCAATCGCGCCCCAATCCTACCCAAACGGCTACCCAATCCGAACTGCCTTTAACCGAGCAAGAAGCGTGTGTGGCGGAAATATTAAAAGCGCATCCCCAATATTCGCGTGCGGATATTGCGGATGCATTGGGGTGGAAGCGTGACTTGGTGGGATATTATCTACAAAGGCTGAAGGGGAAAGGTGTGATTGCGCGTATGGGGAGCAATCGGAAGGGGTATTGGGTTGTAAAGTCGTAGCTTATGATGTGATTGTATAAGGCGCTGTTCTACAACCGTGGATATGAATATGGTTAGCAAAACCGGGCTATCATCCACAGTCGTAGAACAGCGCTTTATAGGTTTAGTTTAGGGTTTAGGCAGGGGGATATCGAATGCGCCGGCTGCGCCTGGGGCGATTTCGTACTTTTGGAACACGACGTGCGGGATGCCGTCTGCGATATAAAAGCTGAAATCTTTGACCTTTGCCAGATCATCCCAGTTGATCATATCTTTGCCTTCAAAGGAGTTATTTTTGACGGCCTGAATGACAAGCGTTTGTATATCTTTGGGTGATTTCTTATAGAGGTCTGTCAGTGTGATTGGATCGCCTGTTTGGGGATTAAAGGTGAAAGGCGTTTGGCCGTAGCTATTGGTACCGCCCATGAACCACGCTCTTGAGAGCGTAAAGCTAATATAGTCATCTGTGATCTGAAGTTTGTCGAGTTCAAATGTATTCAGGTATTTGTCAGTTTCGTCGGGATATTGCGCTTGGCGTTGGGTTTCATAATCAAGCGCGGATTCCATCTGGCCTTCAGAAAAGAAATCGGCTTTCTGTGCTTGCATGAACTGATTGATTTTGGCAAAAGCAGGCGATTTTTCATGAAATACGGGGATTTCGTAAAAGATATCGATATTGTCGTGCCACACTAGGGATGTGCGTTCGATATGGCCCCATTCGGTATCTTTCTTGGTGATTTCTGCGCGAATCTCCGGGTGAGTCTTGTAATTGACGGCATAAGGCTCGTCATTGGGCGTTGGCGTGTCAGCGGCCTGTGGGGTATCAGTGGCCTGTGCGCCCTTCGCGGCCTGTGGGGTATCAGTGCCCTGTGCGCCCTCCGCGGCCTGTGGGTTATCAGCGGCCTGTGCGCTCTCCGCGGCCTGTGGGGTATCAGTGCCCTGTGCGCCCTCCGCGGCCTGTGGGTTATCAGCGGCCTGTGCGCCCTCCGCGGCCTGTGGGTTATCAGCGGCCTGTGCGCCCTCCGCAGCCTGTGGGGTATCTGCCGTCTGAGCATCAAGCGTTGGGGCTGGTGATGCCGTGGGGTTCGGAGCGCTTTTGGAAGAACATCCGAACAGCAAGCCAAAAACACAAAATACACAGATCAGTATGCCTATTCTGTTCATATTCACTCCGAAGAATTCTGAGTAACCACTGGGGATGGGGGACAATTGGCGTGGGCATCGCCCCAAAAAAGGCGCGCCGTATCGGGAAACCGATAGGCGCGCCCGCCGGGGCGTATCGGTCGGAACGACCGATAGCCCGGCGTACAAAAGGCATCAAATCGAGCAAACAAAGCGCCTAGGCCATCGCTGGCAAGCCGTGTGTCACCCTCTGTGCTGGCCGTTTTCGCGCATCTCAAAGCGCCGTTTGACCTCGAAACAGAAATCATCCAGCACCGAGTCGGGAATCGGGTCGCCATTGAAACTCAGGTTGAGCGAGATCAGGCCATCGTTTTCGGCGAGGTGATAGAACTGGCTTTCGGCAATCTTGCTCGGCATGCATTCAAGCGGGCCGACGCTGACGACACCATCAATTTCTCCTTTGCGATAGGCGTGGAGCGGCGTGCCGATGGTCAGGATCTCTTCACCGATGAGGTCTTTGCGAAGGTAGGGGGCCGCCGTGTCCAGGATATGCGAGACTTCGTGGCGGTCGGGCCAGTTGAGGATCTTCGCGGCTGGGCGGTAAATCGCGAACATGACGTAGCGGATCAAATGAGAGATCACGATATCGAGCGGCGTGTTCGCGCTCTTGAGGATGTCTTTGTTCACGATATCGGCGTATTCGATCCACTCGCCGAAATGCGCGAATTTTACACGGATGCCGCGCGCTTCGAGCTCACGGATCATATAGCTGTTTGCGAACGGGTCATGGCGGACATAGATCTCGCCGGTGAGACACACGGTGGGAATGCGCTTGTCTGTGCGTATGGCTGCAAATTCGCGGGCGGCACGCTTGAGGATCGCCATCATGCCAAAGAATGTGCCGCCAAAGATCTCCTTTGCGGCATAAGCCTGCCAGGCTTTGGGCGGCGGTGCGTTATCGATGCATTGGATGATTTCGCGGGCGGCACGCTCGTAGATGCGGTTGGCGGCACCGGGCTCGCGCTCGATCGGACGGATATCGTACAGCGCGGTGAGTAATACATCGTTTGCCAGGAAGCCGACATAGCCCAGGATATAGGTGAATTTTGAAACACCTTCGGAATAGTCGGTATCCGTCATAGACCAGACGGAGACACGGTCGCTGAGCCCCAGACGTTCAAGGACGATCTTGTCCATGAGGTTGTAACATCCGAGACGACACGGCCCGTTCGAGCGGGGCATGAAATAGACGAACTGCGCGTCTTTGGGGGCTTTGTTGACATATTCGAGCAAGCCGCCCAGCGTGATGAGCATCGGGAGGCATTCTTTGCCGGATGTGTAGCGGCGGCCGAGCAGAAGCGTCTCGCGGGTCGGTTCCGGTAACACGTAGCAATCTGCGCCAGCATGGCGGAAGACGGCTTCGAGGATATAGGTGTCCTCGCCCAGTTTGGGGATCAGAATCTTCGCTTTACGGCGAATCGCATCCTTGAGCGGCGTGTTTCGGAGCTCGAGTTCATGGAGGTTGTTCGGTTGGGGCGTTTCGGGAATCTGCTCGTATTCGCGTATGCAGTGCAGGAACGCCTCGATGCGCGTTTTGGTGCCGGCATCGCCGCTGTGCCCGTCTGTTTCGATGACTGCATACGGCTTGCCTTGCATGATGAACTGATAGAAATGGAGATTGAAGCTGTCTGGCCCGCAGGCGTAATTGCTGCACCAGACGGCATATTGGCCGCGCTTGTTGCGGATCTGGGTAGTGGCTCGGAGATTGATCTGCCCGTAACTCCAGTAGATATTCGTGTAAAGCGGCTCGGCATCGTCGATGGGATAGCAGTCGACGGGGATCGCAAGCGCGCCTTGGCCGCGCAGAAGCGCGGGGACGTTGCTGTTCAGGGCTGGATTGTGGATCGTGTAGTTTCGTCCGAGCACGATGACGGCTGGGATGTGATGGGCTTCGGCAAAGTCGAGTGCCTGACGGCCGATCGAGATCAGTTCGTCCTCAAAGCGCGCCTGCACTTGCGCGGCTTTTTCAAAGGCTGTCTCGAAGACTTTGGCAGGCATCGCGAGGGATTTGGCGAACGTGCAGCAGGCATCGCGGAATTCCTGACTGCGCAGGTTGCCGGGACCGAGGTCGATCACGGGGCTGAACACGCG
The DNA here is from genome assembly GCA_017555665.1 of Pseudomonadota bacterium. Lineage (GTDB taxonomy): Bacteria > Myxococcota_A > Bradymonadia > UBA4248 > UBA4248 > UBA4248. The sequence continues at coordinate 20,757 of JAFZFY010000298.1, forward strand.
GTCGCGGCTCACCTTGAGATCGTGCATGAGCAGGTCGGGACTCGACTGAACGACAGGGCAGATGGCGGCAAATGGCTCATCTTTCGCGAATTTCCCGCATCGCATCATCGGCCAGAACAGATAGTCGGCACTCGAATCGCGCATCTTCGATGCGACGCCGTGATAATGCTGCATGGGGGCGCAGAAGCGCACGTTGCTCTCATCAAGGCCGCGTCTGAGGTCGTTGAGCGTGCCGCCCTGGATGACTTCGAGATCGTAACCGAGCTCATAGAGGAACGTGGCAAAGAATGGGAACAGCGTCTTGAGCTGGAATTCGTCGCTGATCGCGACGCGTTTGCGGCCGCGTGACACGAGCGAGGCGAGTATCTTGTCGATACATTCCTTGCGCGCCTGAAACGGATTGGGCGTCATGTCGGGGAGCTTTTGCGAGGCGATGCCGTGATCCCACAGCGAGCATGCGCCGCCCCAGGTGAACTGAAGTTTCTGGTCGTTGACGCGAACGACGATGCGATCGATCTTGCAGTGATTGCCATTTCCGCCGCACCCCTTGTTCGAGGCACAGACGAACGTCTTGCGCTCAATGAGCTCGGATGCCATGAAAATCTGCGGATCGAGGGCTTCCTGCGTGGTGAGCGATTTGCGCGCGAGGCGGGCAATTCCGAATGCGCCGATCGTGCCCGGATTGGGCGGGATGATGACTTCGGCTTGTGTCTGGCGGACGACTGCCGCTGCAAGCGCAGGCGTGCAGAACGGCATGCCTTGACAGAACACGACATTCCCCACGCTGCGGTTGCCCTTGACGCGATAGAAGTAATTGAGGACGACCGAATCGTATATCCCGGCGAGGATTGCCGAGGTCTCGATGCCGGCTGCAACGGCTTCTTCGATGATCTGGGTCATAAACACGGAACAGTGCTGGCCGAGGCTGACACCGCGCGTCCCAGAAAGCGCGAGCTCCGACAGCTGCGACAGCGATTGAATATCTTTGAACTTGCGCCCCTGCTCTTCGATAAACGACCCCGTGCCCGCTGAACACGCCTCGTTCATGGCGGCATCGACGATGCGCCCTTCCGATAGCCGGATATATTTGGCATCCTGGCCGCCGATCTCGAAGATGGTATCGACACGCGGCTCAATGGCCCGCGCGCCTTCGGCATGGGCTGCAATTTCGTTCAAAATATATACTCGCGCTTGACCATAACATGTCGAGAGCATCGAGCCCACGATCTCGCGCCCGGAGCCGGTCACGCCGAAACCGACGATCTTCTGGTCTGGCATGTTTTCCATGAACTCGCCCATCAGAAGGCGCGCCGCCAGGACTGGATTGCCATTGGTGCGAAGATACCCTTCCCAGCAGACATCCGCGAGCGCGTTTTCGCACGCGTTCAGCTGGATCGCGACGGCTTTTGACCCCGTTGAGCCGATGTCAAACCCAATAAATACAGGCGTTTCCTTGTCGATCACGCTGTGCGCGACGGGCGATAGACGGCGCACTTGCGACAGATAGTTGCGAAGCGGGGGGATCTCGTCGAAGTGCTTGGCGCTGCCTGGCTTGAGAAGCGCTGCATCCGCATCGGGAATCGCATCACCGCCATATTCGGCGGCGAGATAGGCGCATCCCAGGGCCTCGATATAGAACTGGATAAGCGGCGTATTCTGGAGCAGCTTCATGCCGTTGCGCGTGCAGAATTGCTCGAAATGACGACGGATGCGCTCTGAACGCGTCACGCCGCCGCTCAATATGACGTTGGGCGGACATATGCTCGGCTTGATCAGGGCCTCTACATTCTCGCAGATCGCGTCATATACGCCCGCGAGGATTGATGCCTGATTCTCGCCACGGTTCGCGAGATGCGTCATGTCCGTCTTTAAGATGACCGGACATCGACCAGATAACGCGCATGCTTGCTCGGCATCGTTGCAAAGTGCGTCCGATTCGCTCAGTTCGAGGTCAAATCGCTCGACCAGCTGCCGCAAAAAGTTCCCCGTCCCCTGCGAGCAGCGCGCGTTTTCGCGAAACACATCGGCACCGTTGCCGCGACGTTCGAGTACGCTGAATCCGTTGCACCCGATCGTCACATAGGTCAGCGGGTCGTCGCCAAATACTTGACGAAGGCCGCGTTTCTGTACGGCTTGCGCTGGATAATGCTTCAGCTTGAAGTGGTTGGCATATCGCCCGCACACGGCAATGCGGTCAACGCCATCTGCTCTAAATTTGTCCAGCAGGGTGCGGAGCACGGGCTCGATCTGCTTCTCATGCACGATCATGTCATAAGACACGAGCGTGGGGGGGGCGTAGTCTAATAGGGCGTATTTTATCGTTTCTGCACCGATATCAATGCCGGCAATTCTCATAATATTTCCTTGACGAGATTGGATCTGTGGGTTCGCTCTTTTTGAGCAAAAGCGATGTTTCTAGCCTAAAGTTGCATTAAAATACACGTATTTCTTGCTTCAAAGGGTAAGGCCCCCTGCCGCCCGCCGCGTAGGCGAAATAAGCCGTTTGTGTGCCGTATGTGGCGGTTAGCCTTTGCCGGTGCTGCCGAACCCTTTTTCACCGCGCGGGGTCGGGTCCAGATCGTCAGCTTTGACCCATTGGACGGTCAGATGACGCATGAACACGGCCTGGGCGATCCGGTCGCCCGTGTGTACGGCAAACGGGATATCCGTGGTATTGAAGAGCAGAACCATGAGCTCGCCACGATAATCGGCATCGACAGTACCCGGCGTGTTCAGCACGGTGATGCCGTGTTTGAGGGCGAGTCCGCTTCGAGGGCGGATCTCGATATGGCAGTTGCGCGGCGGCGCGACGCGCAGCCCCGTGTGTACAAGGGCTCTGCCGTGTGGTGGGATCTCGATGTCTTCCGCGCTTGCGAGGTCGTAACCTGCCGCCTGCGCGCTCTTCTGTTCGGGGATCTTCGCGCCTGGGACAATGGGCATGACGCGGCATCGCGGTGTTTGAAGTTCGTTGAGAAATCGTATCAATTGTGCGAACATATCGGCTTTTTGTGCTGGGCGCGTTCGCCTGCACGCTCTGGGGGATGGACCGCTGACGGTCTGAATAGAATATTCGGGCGCTTCGTTTGCGCGCCGGATGAATAGTCCAAAAAACTGTGGAATGCCATGAAAGAAACTCAGCCGATAGAAGCCCGAACGCTTTATATTGTCGCAACGCCGATCGGAAACCTCGGCGATATGTCTCAGCGTGCCCTGGACGTGCTCTCACAGGTCGATTTTGTCTTGTGTGAAGATACGCGGCACAGCGGGATCCTCCTCGAACATTTTGGCATTCGCAAGCGTGTGGTGAGCTATTTTGCGCACAATGAGGCGTTGCGGACCGATCAGTTTATGCCGAAACTTCTGGATGGCGAAAGCGCCGCATTGATCACCGATGCCGGAACGCCGGGCATCTCGGATCCGGGGAGCCGCCTGGTCGATGCGTGCCTCGAAGCCGGGGTGCGTGTCTGCCCGATTCCCGGCGCGTGCGCGGTGCCGACTGCCGTGAGCGCGTGCGGCTTTTATCTGTTCACCGGGTTCGAGTTTGTCGCCTTTTTTCCGCGCAAAAGCTCGGAACGGCGCGAACTTTTTGAGGCTTTTGTCCACCGTGATACGCTGCTTGTCGGTTACGAATCCCCCCAGCGCATCGCGTCGCTCCTCGAAGATCTTGTGGCGGTTGCCGGGCCGGATCGCCGCGTCTGTCTTTGCCGTGAGCTGACCAAAAAATTTGAGTCGATCGAGCGCATGACGGCTTGCCAGCTCCTCGACAAATACCGCGAAGAACAGCCAAAAGGCGAGCTCTGCCTGATCGTTGAGGGCGAAGTGGCTGCGGAGCAGGCCACTGGGCTTTCGGATGACGCGAAGCGCCTCATCGCGCTCCTCAAAGCTCGCAATATTTCCGCACGCGATATCCGCGATATTGTATCGGAGTATTGCGGCGTTCGGGCAAAAGATGTCTACCAGGCTGTGATTGGCGCGACGTGACAGGCGAGCTGAACAGACACACAAAACGATTCCAAAAGTGAAAGTATGTAGACATTTTAATGATTTGTGATAAAGCGCGTCCGTTTTTCTGTGTGTTTGCGAGGCAGGAGGGGAAAATATGGTCATGAGTGAGCGAACCACGAAAGCGTGGGTCAAGGTTCAGGACGTGTTCTGGATCACGTTCGGGCTTTTGCTGTATGCGTGTGCCTGGAATATCTTCGTCTTGCCGCACGGGTTTGTGGGCGGCGGTTTGGGCGGCATCTGCGCGATGATCTATTATCTCACGGGGATAAAGATCTACATCACTTATGTCGGTTTCAACGTGTTTTTGTGCGCGGTTGCGCTCATGATCCTGGGCAAGGATTTCAGCATCAAGACGGTGTTCGGCATCCTCGGCCTGACGGTCTTTTTGGCGCTCGTACCGACACCGCCGGAGCCCGTCATCTCCGACAAGTTGCTGAGCGGTATCATGGGCGGCATCATCGGCGGCACGGGCGTGGCGTTTTATCTGCTTCGCGGTGCCTCGACGGGCGGTTCCGATATCATCGTCATGATCGCCTCGAAGTATAAAAATCTGAGCTGGGGCAGGGTTTATCTGATCTTCGATTCGTGCGTGATCGCGTCCTCCTACCTGATGTCGCACAGCATCGAGACCGTCGCTTACGGCTTCGTGTTCATGGGGGTTCAGGCTTACGCGATCGATATGGTCAGCAACGGCCGACGCCAGTCGGTGCAGATGTTCATCTTCACCTCGAAGTATCGCGAGATTGCCGATCAGATCATTCATCGACATCATCGCGGCGCGACGCTCTTTGAATCGATCGGCTGGTACACGAAGCAGCATCGAAAGACGATCTTCCTCGTCGCCAAAAAACGCGAATCCCAGGCGATCTTCAAGACGGTCAAGGCGATCGATCCGCATGCGTTTATCGCGGTTTCAAACGTCATGAGCGTGTTCGGCATCGGCTTCGACGCGATCAAGGCGGGGTTCAGCAAGGCGGAACTCAAGGACGAAAATGGAAACGTGATTTCTCCGGAGACGCTCGACAAGATGGCTGCCGACGATCAGAAGGCGGCCGACAATCAGAAGGCTCTCGAAGCGTCTGCTTCTGAGCCGCTTCCCATTGAAAAATCAGCCGATTCCGAGATCTTGGCGGACGAGATTTCGGAGCTTCAGCGCATCGCCGAGGGCAAGGGCGCGCAGTATGATCCGAACTGGCAGACGCCGATATCGGAGCTTCTGGAAATCCCTGAAATGCCTCTGATTCCGAAAGATATGCACCAGCATGCCGTCGACGAATACGTCTCTTCGACGACGCTTCCAAAGGTGGATCGCTGAGTTTTTGAGATCTGTTTTGCGAGCGCTATCTTTCGATACGCGCTCTGAACGCGCCTATGCCTGTCGGCATACGGCGCGTTTTTTTATCTGCGAGCGCTATCTTTCGATACGCGCTCTGAACGCGCCTATGCCTGTCGGCATACGGCGCGTTTGGCGCTCTATTCTACAGGCCGTAGAGATACCGTCTTTGGGGTATAATAATCACGGTTGAGCGCAAGCGCCCCCACCCCCTCTCCACAATGGAGAGGGCGCCGCGATGCGGCGTGTGAGGTCTGGAAATGCCGTTTAGCTGTCTTTGCGGAGATCATTGACGGCGTTCTGCAGCCGCGAGGGGGCTTCGTTGGCATGGGCATGCTGGAGCTGATTGGTAGAGACGACGAGAAGCTCCAGAATGCGTATCATCCGGTCGCACTTCTGAGAGAGTTTGTCGACATTCTGGCTCAAAAGCGCATTGTTTTCCGCGATTTTCAGGACGGCATCCGTGATCTGTTCCGTGTGTGCGGTGAGGCGTGCGGTGCTGGCCGCGATGTTTTCGGAAAGCTTGTTTAGGGTATCCTCTAGCGCGGTCTGGGGCGCGGCTTGCGCGCTCTTTTCGAGGCGTGCGGTGCTGGCCGCGATGTTTTCAGAGAGCTTTTCAAGGCTGTCCGTGATTGCGGTTGTGTCGAGCCTGAGCTCGGATGCCGTGAGCGGTGCTGGGGCGGTTGACTGCGCTGGCATCCCGGCAACACTCGGAGCCGTCTGTCGCTCTGCACTGGCGAGTTTGGCGAGCGTGCTTTCGAGCTTTTGCGTGTTTTCGGCAATCTGTATGCTGGCTTCGGAAATCGTCTGTACGCTTGCCTCGATGTTCTGGGATGAGCGCGTGTACAGGGCGCTGTTCGTGGTCAGCGCGATCAGATTTTCGGCAATATTATGCGTCGTTTCGGTCAGACAACTGCCGGCTTCTAAAATATGCGCACTGTTTTCTGTAAGATTGGCCGTGTTAATGGCGAGATTTGTGAGATTTGCGGCCATGCTTTGCGATAACGCCGTGTGATTCGCGCTCTGCTCGGCGAGGACGTGCATCTGAGCCTGGAGGTCATGCGAGGTGTCTGAAAGCTCTCCGGCGTGCGTGGTGAGCGTGTTCAGCGTGTGCGAGATCTGCAAGGACTGCTCTGTGATGAGGGCCGGGATCTGCGGCAGCGACTGCGTGTTCTGAACGAGCTGCGTATGGTCTTTGCTCAGGCTCGACAGATGCGATTCGACAGTCGTGAGGTCTTGCGGATCGCCGGGAATCAGGTTGATCACGCTCGACTGAAAATCTGTCAGCGTCTCAATGAGCCTGTCCGTATTCGCCGTGATATCGGGGGATATATTCGTCGTGACTGGGGCGGATATCGGCATCGTGGCTGGGGCATCCAGGCTGCCTGAACGCGCCGCGGAACTGCTGCGCTCCAGATGCTCTTTGAGAAGGTTATAGATCTGATCCAGACCCAGCAGAAGGCCTTTTTGCTTGAAGGGCCCGCTGGTATCCGCTGTCTCCGTCCCGCTCAGAAGTTTGCCGAAATCAAGCTGGAAACTGTGGAACATCTCTGTGCAGTTCGCGACATTACAGCTCAGGTAATTGCCAAGCCAGTCGGTATTATCCGATATCGTGTGCGTGACATAATAGGCGAGATTCGCAATATCTGCATTCTGGATATTCTGCTTGATGAGCCTGTCGCCGGGTTCAAATTGATGCGGTCTGTTTAGTTCAGCCTGCAGGGATTCAAAATAAGTCATGAAGTCTTTTAAATTCATAAATACTCCGCAGATTGCATTTGATTTAGGGCGTGTGTCTTGAACTTGCCAAGGGGCGGTTATTGCTGCGTTGGATTGCTCTTGAGCATGATCAGCTTTCTGCCTTCGGGGGATGCGCTTCCGACGATGGCGATGGCCTTGTCGAGGGCCTTGTCTGATTCTTTGATGTTGCCAGCGGCACGATAGTATTCGGAAAGCTGTACCCAGTACACGGATTTTCTTGCATTGGCCGATTCTGCAATTTTGTAATAATGGATCGCCTTGTTGAAATTGCCGAGTTTGGCCTGAATCTGACCGGCGAGTACGTTCGCGATCGGGTGTTTGGGATCTAGCGAGAGTGCGACCGTGATCTCTTTTTGGGCAGCCGTCCAGTTTTTGACATTCATTTCTGTCCGCGTGTTCTGGAGTGCCTTGTTGATCGTGATCGCGGACGTGGCTTTGGGCTGTTTGGGCTGTGGTTTGGAGGCGGGCTTCGCGGCTGTCGGTGCCTGGCTGGGGGCATTCTGAGCGGCCGCAGGCGCGTCTATGGCGGGCATCGTGTCGGCTTCCGGCGCGTCTATGACGGGCATCGTGTCGGCTTCCGGCATGTTCATGGGCTCGAGATCAAGCGGTTGCTGCTCGGCTTGGGCTTCGATATGCGTATCGATGACCGGATCGGGCAACAGTTGCTGGGCGACATCTGGCGGCAACGTATCGGTCGGCCTTTCGATGTTCTGATCTGCCCTCGCGAGCTCCGGTTTGTAGTTCAAATGCCCGGGTTTGCTTGGGTTGATCGTGGGCTGTTTGGGCGAAGACGATGTCCCAGATACCAGAACGATGATCAGCGCGATCAGGAGAAGCCCCAGAAGAATGAGCAAAGCGAGGTTGCGCCTGAACTTGGCGCTTGCCTCGGCATTCTCTCGGTTGAGTCTTTCCATCGTCTGTTCTCGCCATTCCTCCCTCGAAAGCTCCGCGCTGTGATTCTTTTCATACAGCTTTTGCATCTTTTCGAGGTGTTCACGCCGCGTTTCGGCTGGCTTTTCGGAGGCCGGCTTAGGGGCGGCTGGGCTTGGTGCGGCCGATGAGGACGCTTTGGACGGCATCTCCTTTTTGAGCGAGGTCTTGTCGCCCTCAGAGGCTTCTTCGGTGAGGATCTGATTCGCGGAGGCGATGCGCGTGATCTCGTTCTCGACTTCTTGGATGGACGAGTGAAGCGACGATTGAAGCGTGATGGCTTTCATCTCGTCAAGCACGACGGTCAGGCTGGAAGGCTTTGACGTGACGGCGCTGGCGTTCGTTTTATCCGCATCCGCCTCTTTGTCAAGCACGGCATCGGGATAGTAGATGCCGCGCCGTATGCCCGTCTCTGCGATGACGGGCTGGATCGCCGATTGCTTGAGTTTCTGTTCGACCACAAGGCGCGAAAATTGTTGCCGGACAACAGGCTCCGCGTGGAAAGGCTTGTCATCGTCATCTTCGTTATCCAGATCGACGGGATTGTCCTGCTGCACTTGTGACGGGAAGGCATATCGGATGATGCTTTGGGTTGCCTGTACCGGGGGATCATCGGGTTCTGTCAGCGCTTTGGTGACCTTTGGCGATGCCTTTTTCGATGGCATGGCTGGCATCGATGGGCGCGGCGGCGGCATCCGCACCGTCTTTTCTTCGACGACTGGTTGGGGAAGCGGCGGCATCTTGCGGAGCGTTGTCTTGCCTTCATGCGGCGCGGCTGGCAAAGGCGGCGGCATCCGAACCGTTCTGTCCTGCGATTCGCCGTTTGGCGGTTCCGTGTCCGATACGCCTCGGATCCAGTCGACAAGGGAAAGACGATCTGAATTGTCGTGTTGCTGGATCTCGGTGATCAGATGCTCGTCCAGAAGACGCTTCAGGATTTGCATCAGGACAAATTCGTCCAGATTGATATAGCTGAAGATATCGTTGAGCGAGCGGTCGCCGTCAAATGTCTGAACCAGCCTGCGCACCTGTCGGGGCAACGTGTTGAATGCCGATTCATAGACGGGGCTGTTCAGCTTGAAAATGGTATTGAGCCCTTGAATATTCGGAAATATCGACCGGAATTCAGAGCCGGCATGCGCGACGTTGCCGATGACCTGTTCCGCATTGATATCGAGCGAAGGCGTGGCCCAGCCGGGAACCGGGGCATTCGAGATCAGCTCATGCTGCGCCGGGAAAAGTCGCCACAGCGCGGTCAGCGCGATATCCTGAAGCTTCTGACCGATACGCGCGCCGCATACATGACCGTGAGAAAAATGCAGCTCGCCTTCAAGCGTCTGCCCCCGGAGTTTCAGACAGCCGGTAAAGCGTCTCGCTTCGAGATCCTGGATCGTCTGCGCAAACGCAAACTCGTCTTTGATGCTCGCTTTGGCATTCGGTTGCGAACTCTGTTTCTTCAGAAGCACTTGGACGCGTGCAATCAGCTCTTCGATCTGATACGGCTTGAACAGAATGTCGTTGATATTGGCTGAGGCAATAAACTGACGCGCTTTCAGGTCGCGCGTGTCGAGCATGAGAAGCTTGGGGATCGACTTGAAATTGGGATGGTCGATCAGCTGACGCGCTTTAAACACATCATCGCCTTGGAGGTCGATCAGAAGACATTCCGGCATATTGTCGGCGTGAAACCGCACATCATAAGGCAGATATTGGACGTTGAACCCCGCACTTTTTAAGGCGGTCATGATGACGATCTGGGCGCTTTTTTGACATCCTGCCAATGCAATGGTGTTTGCCTGCATGTGAACTCCTTATGCAAAACTGTCCGGCAGTTTATCGAATAGGCTCAGAAATGCCACATATTTTGATAGGAAATGGCAACACTTGTCCTTTTGTGCGGTTTGAAGGGGGATCGTCGTGTGCGGACCGGGGGCCGAGTGTCGCAAGGGGCACACGTTGCCCACATGGTTCGTGTATGCCCGCTCTCATGCCTGCCAAAGTCCCTTGTTTCAACGGAATGCCGCCAGAGTACCACGCCGAAGCGGTTTTGCACACGCCGTATGGGCGCGCTGCGCGCAGGTTTAAAACGGCTTGAGCAAAAAAAAAGCAGTTCATTTCTGAACTGCTTTAAATGCGAGAAGGGGGACTTGAACCCCCACCCCGGTAATGTCAGGACTAGCACCTCAAGCTAGCGCGTCTACCAATTCCGCCATCCTCGCGTGGGAAAAATCAATTGTAAAAGAGCGATGCGAGAAGGGGGACTTGAACCCCCACCCCGAATGTCAGGACTAGCACCTCAAGCTAGCGCGTCTACCAATTCCGCCATCCTCGCATTCAAAGCGTCCGCGGTATCACCGTCGAACGGCGCGCTTTATATGCGCTCTTTTGAAAACTGTCAAA
>JAFZFY010000299.1 GCA_017555665.1 Pseudomonadota bacterium
GGGGGGGGGCACACCCCCCCCCGCTCCAAACACGCCTCAAGAACTAAAGGAACTCACGACATGATGCCCAATTTTGACGACTGTGCGCTTCTCATCATCGACATGCAGGAAAAACTCCTCTCCGTCATCCCTGAGGATGTCCGTGCACAGATCATCCGCAACACGGATATCCTGATCGAGCTCGCCAAGGAAAACAAATCCTCGATATTCTATACCGAGCAGAACCCCGCCAAGCTCGGCCGCACGATACCGGAGCTTGCAGAAAAGCTCAAAGACGCGATCCGCGTCGAGAAGATCAGCTTTTCGTGCATGAACGAACCTGATTTCTGCGATCGCGTCTGCCCGCATATCCCGCAGTCGCTGATCATCGTCGGTGTCGAGGCGCATATCTGCGTGCTGTTGACCGCGATCGACCTCATCGCCGAAGATGAGGACGAAGAACTCACGCTCTTTGTCCCGGTCGACGCCATCGCCTCTCGCAGCAAAGCCAACTGGAAAAATGCCGTCATGCAGATGTCCAATTTCGGTGTCATCACGACAAACACCGAAACGCTTGTCTTTCAGTCGCTCGAAGAAGCCGGAACCGACGCGTTCCGGAAATTTTCCAAGATGCTCAAATAACGCCCGCACATGAACAAGGAGGTTCAGAATGGTACTACCGAAGGAAGCCGGACTTCACCGGAGCTGCTGCCTGATCGACACGGCGGCGCTCACCCACAACATGCAGACGCTCAAGAAAGGGCTTGCGCCAGGCGCGGAGATCGCGGCTGTCGTCAAGTCGAACGCCTACGGTCATGATGTCAAGATCGCGTGGCGCGCGTTCGTCAAGGGCGGCGCGACATGGCTCTGCGTCGATTCGCTGCACGAGGCTCAAGACCTGCGCGATGACGGCTATGACGGCAATCTCTTCGTCATGGGCCATGTACCGCCAATGCACGCCGAAACAGCCGTCGCGCTCAACGTCCGCGCGATGGTCTACGACAAGTCGCAGATCGACGCGCTCGGCGCAGCGAGCGCCGCTGTTTCCAAGCAGATGCGATGCATCGTCAAGCTCGAGACCGGCACGCAGCGACAGGGCCTGCGCATCACCGAGGCACTCGAACTCGTCCGATACATCCAGCGGTTCCCATACCTCGTATTTGAGGGCACCTGCACGCATTTCGCCAACATCGAGGACACGACCGACCACTCGTTCGCCTACGAGCAGCTGCGCATTTTCAACGAGGACAACGACATCCTGACAGCGAACGGCTTCCGCCCCGCCATCCGCACGATCGCGAACTCCGCCGCAGGCATCCTCTGGCCGAACACGCATTGCGAGCTCGTCCGCGCCGGCATCACCTGCTACGGCATGTGGCCTTCCACCGAATGCTACGTGAGCGCAAAACTTCTCGGCAAAGACGTCGATCTCCGCCCAGCCCTGACCTGGAAAACCATCGTCGCGCAGGTCAAGACGATCCCGACAGGCTCCGTGATCGGCTATGGCTGCACCTATCAGACGACGCATCCGACGCGGATCGTCGTGCTTCCCGTCGGCTATTACGACGGCTATGACCGCGCCGTGTCGAACCTCGCGCACGTCCTCATCCGAGGCCACCGCGCCCCGATCCGAGGCCGCATCTGCATGAACATGTGCATGGCCGACGTCACCGATATCCCCGATGTCCAGCCCGGCGATGAAGCCGTCCTCCTCGGACGTCAGGGCGACGAATGCATCACCGCCGAACAGCTCGCCGCCTGGTCGGGCACGATCAACTACGAGCTCACGACTCAGATACAGACGGCCGTACCGCGCATCGCCATCTGACCTTTTATCTCTGGCGCGCCCTGCCGGGCACCAGGCCGGCACGGGCCGCGCACTCGCTTATTTGCTGACGCAAATACAGCTCGTGATCGGCGCTATCGCCCTTATCGGGCGATACGCGCCGCTTTTTTGCATTGGACGTATGCAGGCGTGTGCGCTACTATGCCTGCGGTATCGCATCAGCCGATACATACGCCATCCGGGAGATATCTATGAAGATCGGTCATTTCCATTCCCTCCGATGCCTGCTTCTGGCCACGGCTCTGATGCTATGCGCGCACGGCGCAACCGCCGAAGACCGCGTGCCTTTTCTCAAGGTAGATGATCTCCCCAATGCCGTCAATTACCTGCCCCCGCCGCCTGACTTCTCCAGCGAGCTGTTCAAGTCCGATCTGCACTATTACAACTGGGGCAAGTGGATGCGTGCAAACCCGCGCGGCGTTCAGGCGCGCGAGGATGCCGAACACTCCACTGAAAAAATTGCAAAAGCCTTTTCGGCCGTCATGGGCATCGACATCAACTCCAAAAAAACGCCATATCTCTATGCCCTGATCGGCAGGACAAAGGACACGGCAAGCCTTGCGACCAAAAAAGCCAAGAAATTCCACCAGAGACCTCGCCCTTATGCGCACTTTAGAGAGCTGACGCTGATCCCCGAAGCCGAATCCTCGCATAACGCCTATTCCTCCTACCCGTCCGGCCATGCCTCAATGGGATGGGCTGTGGCGCTCGTACTCGCCGAAATCAACCCGGAAAATCAGGATAAAATCCTCCAGAGAGGCTACGAATACGGCACCAGCCGCATCATCGCAGGATATCATTACGAGAGCGATGTCAACGCCGGCAGACTGGCTGCAAGCGCCGCTGTCGCCAGGATGCATGCCGATTTCGAGTTTAACGCGTACATGGAACGCGCAAAGCAGGAATTCATCGCAGCAAAGCAAGCGCCGGTATTCATCCCGCCTGCACTGCCCCAGCCAGTTGCCCAGCAGATCCCTGTTCCCGCGATGCCTTCACAGGTTCAGCCATCCGTTGCCCCGCCCAGTTATCCCGCCTCTCCGGTCAGCCGCCCCAAACCAGCCGAACACAATTCCTCTGCCACCAAATCGCAAAACAAGCCCCAGAATGCCGCCAAACCATCCCGTACACGCGAAGGGCGTCCCAGAGACAGCCTGTTCGATATGCCATTCTAGCTAATCCCAAGATTCCAGCCATAAAATATTGTGTCGCTTCCGGATGCCTTCAACGTATCCGTATATATCTCGCAGCTAACCGACCCAGTGCTTACATGCTCTGAATATGTTTGCTGCGCACATTTCTTTGACATTAGCTTTGATACCGTAGCGGTATAGTTATTATCAGGTCCCAACGACACACCGCCAAAGAAGTACCCCACTTCCGAGCTCGAGCAGCGCACATGATAAGTATCTGTATTATTTATACGCTCACTTGGGGGCAAAGATATGACACACGCCCCCGTCGTCGTATCCCCGTTACACAATGCTTTTCCGCTACACTTAACATTCAAGCTCGCAATATCATCA
>JAFZFY010000300.1 GCA_017555665.1 Pseudomonadota bacterium
CCGCGTATCGGCGTAGCCGATAGCGGTGTGTATGTGATGTGTATGCCGGCAGGGCATAACATCACGGCGAATATAAAAAAACACCGCGTATCGGCGTAGCCGATAGCGGTGTATATGTGATGTGTATGCCGGCAGGGCATAACATCACTCAAAATTAAAATTTCTCAGTAAAATCATATCTATCTTTGAGTTCAAGATAGTTGAGATATCGTGAATATTCTTCGTTGTTGACGATGGAATAAACATTTTCTTTGGACAACGTGATGAGGTTCTTATCGACGAGTTTGTCGAGGCATCTCTGAAGCTCAACGTCATCGATACCGAGAAGCTGGGCAAGCGCATCAGGGATGACTGTTTTGTTTGCAGTATCGCTGTTTTCGATTTCATTGCGGAGCTGCATCATGACGCGGCCGAGGGTGTTTCGGAGCTGGAATGTGGCAATTTTGAAATGTGATTCATTGAGTCGGCCGACGAGTTTTTTCAGCATACGGATGCAAAGCTCGCCATTATATCGAAGCATGGTTTCAAACTGCTGCGGTTCGATGGCAATGAGTTTGGCATTGTCGAGCACGGTTGCTGTGGTTGGCTGTGTTTCACCCGTGAGGAGCGCAAGTTCTCCGCAGAATTCGCCTGGCCCAAGGACCTCGATGAGAACTTCTTCAGAGCAGACGCGCTTTGTGAGCTGAATATGGCCTTCACTGATGACCCAAATCTTGCTCCCGGGATCGCCTTCGTAAAAAAGGACTGATCCGGATTCAAAATTCATTGTATGTTTTTCCAAAGCCTGTTCCTTATCCATAAATCTACCTTTACCCCAGAAGAAAAAGACCAAAAAGGCTTTTTTATTCTAACACGGAAACGGCGCATAGTTCAATACATGAATGCTGGCTGGCGCGCGGAGTGTGTGACTGATCGGCCCGTAGCCGTTTTCTGAAATGTTGTGGGGGGTATGCTCGTAACCTTCATGGTGGGGCACGAAGGGCCGTAAAATGCATAAAAAACGCTGTTCTGCGACGGCGGATATGGTTTTTCTGAAACTTCACTCGCCCGCTTTTGCGGTGCCCTCTCCATTGGGAGAGGGCTGTGGGGGCGCTTGTGCTCACCTGTTGGTGTACTCCAATAACGATATCTTCACGCTTGTAGAACACAAAAAAAGCGGCATCTGGGATGCCGCTTGAACTTATTGAACGAACTTGACCTTAGGCCGTTCTTTCTCTTTTTCCTTTTCGACTTCGACGACTTTTTCTTTTTCGACGACTTTTTCGACGACGACTTCTTTGGTGATAACGATCGGCTCGGCAGCCTGCTGTTGGCCTTTGTTTGCACTCTTTGCAGGTCTGGGGGCTTCTTTTTCGAGCGTGATCTTTATGATGCCTTCTGTTTCGTCATAATTGCGTTTCGCGAGATTCTCAGTCACAGAACGATAGCCTGGTGCAGAGAACTTGAGCGCGACAAAGCCCTTATCTTTATAGTTTTTCAACGTGTACGGGCATGGGGAACCGGTACATACGGTTTCCTTGCTCTCGATATCCGTGACCGTGGCATTTGCCGGTTCATATTCGAGCGTGAATTCGAGGTCGATGAGTTCTTTATCCTGTTCTTCGAGTTCGACCGTGATCATGCCGTTTGTGCTTGCAAAAGATTCGCTGTCGAGCTTGTAAGTTTGCGGCTTGTAGACTTCAATTTTGAAGACGAGGCTCATCGGCGTCTTGAGCTGATTTTCGGTCGATT
Organism: Pseudomonadota bacterium; assembly: GCA_017555665.1. Lineage (GTDB taxonomy): Bacteria > Myxococcota_A > Bradymonadia > UBA4248 > UBA4248 > UBA4248. The sequence continues at coordinate 1,732 of JAFZFY010000300.1, forward strand.
TCCATGTGCATGGCGTGACTTCGCAAATGGTTTCGATGCCATTGAGGTCAATGCGAGCGCCTTGGGGAATGGAGTCAAGGCTGAGGGAGACTTCTTTGTCTTCATTAGCGGCAAGCGCGGCAGCGAGTTTTGCCTTTTCGTCTTCTTTTTCTTGTTTTTGGGTGACAGCGATTGCGGCGAAGACAACGATCACGAGGACGACGAGCACCAGCGTGATGATGATGGGCAGAATGGATTTTTTCTTTTTAGGGGGATATCCAGGCTGATTGAGCTGGGCATCATTTCCACCCATGCCCACAGATCCGTTCGGTCCAAAAGGCATGGCCGTCATTTTGGACGAAATCCGGCTGTCGGGCGTGAGTTGCGGCGCGCCGCCTTCAAGCGGCACGTTGCTATCAAAGTATTCAGAAATCGAGTCGAGCGCTTCGCCGAATGCCTCGCAGTCCTGATAACGTTCAGCGGGATCGATGCTGATGGCCTTCCTGAATACTTCGCCGACGGGGCCTTCGAGCAGGAATTCGGCGATCTGCAGCTGTCCGCTGCAGTGAAGCATCATGGAATGGAAGGGGTCACCGGATACCGCAGGAATGCCGGTCAGGGCCTCAGAGAGGATGAGCGCCATTTGATAGACGTCGATGGCGGGGCTGACGGACTGTGTTTTGATGTATTCAGGGGCGAGATAACGCGGCGTGCCGAGCAACTGGCTGGCACTCGTCAGCTTGGCGACTTCGTTTGAATTGATGCGGGCGACACCGAAGTCGAGCACCTTCATGAGCTCGTGCTGACCGCGTGGATCGACGAGATAAAGGTTTTCCGGCTTTAAGTCTTTATGGATGATGCCGAGCCTGTGTCCTTGCGCGAGGGCTTCCAGAACTGGCCGGAAGAGCACGAAAGCGCGTTTGGGGCTGAGCGGGCCGGCCTCGCTGAGTTCGTGGCTCAGGTCGTGACCATGGAGCATTTCCATGGCGATATAGGGCTGTTTGGTCTCGGAGACATGCCCGAAGTCGTAGATTGCCACGACATTGTTGTGGTGAATCTTGGCTGCGATCTTGGCTTCGCGATAAAAACGCTCGGCGTAGCTGGGATCGACACCTTTCTTGATATCCATGACCTTGAGCGCGACATCGCGGTCGATGGTGAGGTGGCGTGCGCGATAGACTGTGGCAAAACCGCCGACACCGAGGACGCTGACGATTTCGTAACGGTCATCGATCTTCATGCCGACAGGCAGGGAGGCCTGCGGCGCTTCCACGTCGATTTCTGGATCTGCGCTCAGATTCTTAAGGTTTTCGACTTCCAGGGGGGTGAGCTCTTTGGCTGGATTGGCATTCTGAACGTGGGACGACGGCGCGACACCGGATGGAAGTTTCTGGGTCTCTGGTGGGACAGCACCCGTTGATGGCGCATTCAAGGCGGGGGCGGGCGCAATGCCGGCTGGGGCGGCATGGGCTGCCGGGGCTGGGGATACGCCTGCTGGTCTTGCGCCCGGTACGGCCCCGGGACGGCTCAATGGAAGGGGGGCGCGTCCGGCAAGGCGAGGGTCTCCATTCAGGCGAGGACCATTCATGTTGGGTGGGGTGGTTGATTTTCCAGAATTATCCATGTGTCTATCTTCCCTGTTTTAGAGTTCGGCCAAAACTCTGAAAAACAACTATACTCTAACACATTGGTTGGCTTTCTAGCAAATTATATTGCTTGCGGGCCGCTACACGATATGGTGCGCCAAGAGCAATTTGCCCTGCTGGCGTATCGTTTCGGAGGCTTTCCGCAGACGGTCTGACAGTTCATGCGTCACGTTCCACAGGAGGTTGACTGCCAGCGGCCCGCTTATGGTCAGTCGCTCAAAGTCTGCTGCTCGTATGACGAGAAGGCGGCATGTCTCCAGCGATCTCACGGTCGCGCTGCGCGGCTGACGGTCCACGAGGCTCATCTCGCCAAACGAGCTTCCGGATTCGATGCACGCGATCCGCACGCCGTCGTTTGTCACCTCGCATTTCCCTGACACAAGGATGTAAAGCTCCTCGCCATTGTCGCCTTCATGGATGATCTCTGTGCCCGGTTCCACGCTGCGTTCGAACGTGATCGGCATGACCTGCAGCATCTCCTGGTAGCTCAGATTCCTGAAAAAACAGATCTTTTCGAGTGCCGTGATACGGCTGTCTGTTTCGAGTGATCCTGTTCGCATGCCCGGGTCGGATATCTCAATGCAGATGATGGATGCCTGCCCCTCCGCGCCGTGTTCGAGCGCGTATTTGACGAGAAATTCCGAGGCTTTCTGCGGATCCATCGTGCGGTAAAGCTGTGCGAGATGCGTCGCGTTCTGGAAACAGAAATGCACGTTGGACGAGCAGATGACCAACCTGTCGCCCTGTCTGAGGTCGACTTGAAGCGTGTCGATCTGGGCGCCGCCGCTCATGCCCAGCGCGCGCGTCAGGCGTGTCTTATACGACTGATGGTTGATATCTTCTTCACGCCTGCCCTGCGATTTGAGGTATTCGTAAACGGTGTGATCGATCGTGAGCTGACGGCCGGTATCCCCTCGGAGCAGGAAAACGCGGTTGTTCCCCACATGGCCGATATATACCGAGCCGTTTGCGAGATAAAGCAGGTCGCATGTGGCGGCCATCGTTTTGGTTTCCGGCGACTGTTCCGCGCGTTCAAACAGCTCGCGTTCCGTGCGGATCATCGCGCCGCACAGCGAGCTCATCAGCATCTGCCTCGAATCCGGGCGTGTGTCTGCCGCCATCGTGTCGATCTGGGCCCTGTGCGGGAGCAGGAGCTTCATGATGCTCTGGCACACGCGCTCGGATGTTTCACGGGCGTGATTGCCGACACCCGCCGACAGCGCGAAAAAACTCCCCGAAGGATCAATCGCCCAGCATTCTCCGTTGATATTGGCGTCCGCTTGATTGCTGTATCCACCTGATCTTACACGCATCTGTCACCTCACATCAAATAGACATCAAAACGCGATGACTATACGACAGATTCTGAAACCTGGCAAATAACGTGTCTTGGCGGTGTATGGCGGGGGGAAGTGTCCCCCCGCGCGTCTATGCCCTGGCGGGCATACGCCGCTCCCCCCTCTGCATGAAGCAAAGGGCCGCCTGTTGGCGGCAAGCAGGGATAGCGCATGATCTGGGGCGGTCTAAGCCATTTCCCGGGACTTTTTCGCTGCGGCGCACACGAATGCAGCCGCAGCCTGTCGGAATCCTGCTTTTTCTGCGGCCAGAACGCCTGCTGCCGTCGTGCCGCCGGGGCTCATGACATTCTCTTTGAGGATGGCTGGATGCTGGTGCTCCAAGAGATTTGCGGTGCCGAGCATGGTCTCGCGTGCAAGCGCGATC
>JAFZFY010000301.1 GCA_017555665.1 Pseudomonadota bacterium
ATATAAACCAGCTTCGTGTTGAATATCCACCGACCTTTAGAATATATTACAAATTCAATCCACCGGATGATGATGAAATCGATGACCTCATTCATTATGCAGATACGCACAGGGATCCCAATGGGCTGTTTAAAGTCGGCGATCCCTTGCCCATTCTTTATATTGCAAAAAAATATAAAGGTTCCATGCTGCATGTCACACAGAGCATGCCCTATCCTTTTCCATTGGAGGATCTGGAAAACAAGGAAGATTATCTTGGATTTAATCATGACTATTGGACTGCATAAAAACGCATTCGGCATCAGATAAAGGCTTTATGCCAAACACCGCCCCACATACGCATAAATACACATACAATGCAAATTCCGATCATGGAGAAATATCATGGCAGACGACACGAATCATTCCCAGGAAACCGCATCACAGGCATCTGCTGACGCGCCGGAGGCGCGCAAGGCTTGCCAGACACCGCCAAAACTCGTCTTTCGTTACCGGTATTTGAAAGAACTTGGCGAAGGCGCAAACGGCAAGACATATCTCGCCCTGAATTTACAAACGGGCTCACGTGTCGCCATTAAAGCGCTCAAGCTCAATCAGAGCGAAGGCTTTAAGAGCTTTGAACTATTCAAGCGTGAAGCTGAGACGCTTTCGAGCATTCAGGTCAACGGCGTGCCTAAGTTCTATGAAAGCATCCTTTCGGAAATTCCGGGTGAAGAGTGCTATATCATTCAGGAATATGTCGAAGCCCCTTCGATACAGCATTATCTGGATGAAGGGCGCAAATTCACCGAAAGAGAGACGCTGATCCTCATGGCAAAAATCACAAGGATCCTGATATGCCTGCAGACACAGTATGTGCCGCCAATCATTCATCGCGATATCAAGCCCTCGAATATCCTGTGTTCGATTCCGGCAGATCCCCAATGGCGTATCGATGATGTGGTGCCGTATCTGATCGATTTTGGCGCAGTTGCCAATGCGAACTCGAATTCAGATAAATCCACGATTGCAGGCACTGTCGGCTATATGGCACCCGAACAGAACTTTGGCGAGTGCTTGCCGCAGACGGATTTTTATGCACTGGGGGCGACTGCGCTGCACATGCTCACGGGCAAGCCGCCATACGAAATGGATTTTGATACCTATTCGATCTGTTTCGAAAAATATATTGATGAACTCGCGCCCAAAACCTCTCGCGGCATGCGCGAACTTCTCAAGAGCCTGCTCAGTTACGCCCATAATAAACGCCCTGAGAGCGCGATTGCTTTGATGCAGAAACTCATTGATATCGCTTCCCTGTATCAGTCCAATCGCAAAATCCAGAAGGGCTTTTCTTCGTTTCATCAGTCCATTCGCAATTTTTATTACCGTTTAACGGATAAACTGATGAAAGCGCCTGATCCGAATAAATGGATCGATGCGCTTGATCCTGATTCGGATCCAAATTGCAGGATCGCCTATGGCACTGTGCAGGCAGTCGCGGACTACGTGCGCCTCGATTACACATTTACGGTAAATGAAAAATCCTGGGCAGGGATTTCAAATAACCAAGCAGTTATCGTTTACTCAAATCAAAAGCTAAGCGATTATCATCAAATACCAAAATTAACGGATTTTAATCGTGATCTGGTCTCTAAAAACTATGTATTAGCAAGCATGATCAGCATCCCCTCCGATTGCGCCATCCTCTATCACGCATCCGATCCGAGCTGCAATAAACTATATTATGTCAGATTGCCGCTGGATAAAAAGGAAATGGATGATGGCAGTCACACGCCGAATGATGAACAACGAGCGATCGCGCATCAAGATGATCTGTATGAAAAATTTAGGCAAGTCATCGGGATGTAAGATTATGGACAAGCTCATGTGAACAAAGCAAATCCCCCTTCTCGCAGTGGGGAAGGGGGGCGTGCGTTGCTCTAGCAAATTATTGCATCAGCGTAATACGCACATAACCTTCACCTGTGTGCCCAACTTCCGTGCCGCCGAAGGGCGAAGGCATCAAGCTATTGCCAGAGATGGTCTGTGTATTCGTCAAAGAAGTGCTTACGTAGCTGGAACCGCCGCCGCCAGCGGCGTTACATTTGCCGCCTTCGCCGCCGCCGCCGCCAAACAGACCGCCGCCGCCGCCACCCCCAGAAATGCTGACGACGCTGCCAGTTCCGCCTTGACCAAATGAACCGTTGGTGCCGCCCGTATCGTCAGAACGGTTGGTGCCGATCTGCCCGCCGGCCGTCTGTGTACCGCCAGTGCCGGCTTTGCCATAGATTCCGCACTCGCGATAGGCGCCAGCGCCCCCCGCGTTACCACCGCCATATCCGCCAGAGGACGCGCCATTCTGAGCACCGCCGCCGCCACCGCCGGCGACGAGATATACTTTGGACGAATAGTTGGATTTAAAGGAAGTCAAAAGACCGTCTTGGAGCGCAATATGCGTTGCACCGCCACCGCCGGCCCCCTTGGACGATGCGCCACCGCCGTTATAACCACCCCCTGTTTGCCCCAAACCGCCTACCTGTATATAAAGTTTGGTTGGCGTCGACAAGTTGAGTACACCAGTGGCATATCCACCTTTGCCGCCGATACCCTGGCCTTGCGTGCCACCCTGTGCCCCCCAAGCTTCCAGTTTGTATCTACCTTTTGGCAGATCAACCGTTTGGATCTTGCCTGTGTAATTAAACGTTTGCACTGTGGGCACTTTGGTCAAGTTGAGCGTCAGTTTGTTGCTCTTTACACCGCTGAACGCCCCCCCTGACCCCGACGCTTCGATTGTACCTGTAGATTTTGCGATTGAAATCCCCGAAAAATCTGCACGAATATCAAAACTTTGAGGGACGTTCCAATTGGATGTCGTAAATGTCAATGTATTTGGTGTAGCCGTAATACTGGCATCTGATGAAGAGATACGAACACTGACATCTGAACTTGGTTGTACACTGAGAATTGCCTTTGCTGATGTTGTGGATTGAGAATAAGTCAACGCTGTATCGTCGATTGTGAGTGTAATCGCGGGGGAATCATCGTCAATCACCCAGTATTGTGCAGATTGTGCCACAATCGCATGGAAATTTTTATCAGTAGATGATGCATTAAATCTCACATAGGCTATCTGTGTGCCATCAGCAATCAAATCATCTACAACCCTAACACTCACGATTTGAGGCTGATTCCAGTTTGAAGAATTAAATGTAAGCACAGAATTGCTCGTTATAGCAAGTTCTGATGCGTCCGAAGAGCTCGCGGTTACCTTGACATCTGCATTGGGTTGAGAACTAAGCGCCACAGTCATATTCGTCGCGGCCCCACTGTTTTCTGAAAATGCGGCAGGATTAGAACTAATGATGAGCTCAGCCATATCGTCATCCACGGTTGTTACTTCAATTATATTTTGTCCATTATTAAAATTTTTGTCTGCGGAACTCGATTTTAAAATAACCGATGATCGGATATCGCCATCGACGAGATTATCATCCACTGAACTAATAAAAATATCCGCAGGCATATCCCAATAATTCGCCTTAAATGTAAGCTTAGATTTGTTTACCTTTAATTCCGTTTGATCTGTAAGCGAGATGTCCACGCTTACGTCTTTCATCGGCTTAGAAGCTAGTGTGACACTTGCAGCGACAACGCCCGTCCCTTCTTTAACAACGGGAGCATCCCCAAGTGTATATCGTATGTCTGCAGTATCCGTATCTTTAACCGTAGCATCAAAAATGATTTGATTAAGGTTATAATCTTCATCATCTGAGGACACCGTCATGCTCAGCTTGACGGGTTGATCGCCATCGATGGTATTATCTTCAACCCCCTCGATGCGTAAAGCTACGCCATCTTTCCAGTTCTCGGGAGATAACACCACACTGGATGGGGTGAATTCTGCTTCTGTCTCATCGCTGACTTTAAGTGTAATCTTGACATCTTTCTTGGGCTTGGTGTTTAATCGCAGATGTATTGGATATTCTTCGTCTTCCCTGAATGTGAAACCATCTGGGGGAATAATGGCTGATACGCCAGAGACATCGTCATCGACATTCGTAACCTTGATAGGTTTGATTTGCATCGAATCATAATCTTCATCATTAGACTCTGCCGGAGCAGAAAAAATCGTATAATTAATATTGCCATCCCTGACTTGATCATCCACTCCTTTGACACTCATGGTTTGCGGGACATTCCAATTATTTTTGGTGAATGTGATGGTGCTCGGAGATACGGTGCCTTCCGCTGAATTTGATGAACTCATAACTATTCTAACATCCGCAGAAGGAATGGATGAGAGCGCGATCGTGAACGTCGCGCCCTCCTGAACCTGATCTTCGTAAGTCGTCAGCGATGTCTCGGAAACAATAAAGCCCGGCGTGGTCTTGTCGATGTTCTTAAGCTCGACGGATGTCGCAGTCAGTGCATCGAAATCGACATCCTCCGAAATCGTCGTGACCTTGATCTTATACGTCTGGTCACCGTCCTTGATATAATCATCGACACCGGTCACTTGAATGGTCTGAATCTGCTGCCAGTTGCTGGCATTAAATTTGATGCTGCTACAGTCCACATTGACTTCTTCATGGCTACTGGATGTAATAACATTGCAATTGATAAGCACATCTTTGCTAGGCTGATTGTTAAGGCGAAGCGACAGAAGAAGCGATTTGCCAGACTCATCTGTTGTCTTATCCGAAGTTGAGTCAAATTTAATGGCTGGTTCGATGATAAACTCACATTCGCCACTGATATTACAGGTCTTGCCAATCGCGCAGGCTTCCTTGTTCAAACAGGCTTTATAGATACAATCACCCTTAGAACAAATTTTATCGCTCTCACATTTCGCATCCAAGCACTCGTTATCTATACATTTCCCCCCAAAACACGTTGTACCATCTACACAATAGATATCCATACACGCAGTCTCGATACAATGCCCTTTGACACATTGCCAATTCTTATCGCATTTAACCCCTTCACAGCCATCATCAATGCACTCCCCCTGACTGCATGATTTGCCTTCGCCACAATTCTTTTCTGCACCATTTTCAATACATCTCTCATCAATACAATAATTCTTTATACAAACTTGACCTGTATTACATGATACATCTTCACACCATGGGGCTTCTTCGAGACAGTTCCCCTTCTCATCACATCCGTTTGCACATTTGCTTGGACATATACATATGTCCTTGTCTTCACAACCGCTCACGCATTGCGGACACCTGCACTCGCCCTTGTCATCACAACCGTTTGCGCAGCCCTCTGGGCACTTGCACTCACCGTTGTCATCACAACCGTTTCTGCATTGATCCGGGCATATACAATCCCCTTCCACGGCACAGCCATTTGCGCAACGCTCTGGGCACAAACAACGCCCGATCACGTCGCATCCGTTCACGCAAATCTCTGCGCATTTGCAATCCCCCGCATCATCGCATCCATTCACGCAAACATCTGGACACGAGCACTTCCCCGTCTCATCACATCCGTTTGTGCACAACTCCTGGCATTTGCACTTCCCCATCTCGTCACATCCATTTGCGCACCAATCGGGACAAATACATTTTCCTGCACCATCGCAACCGCTGACGCAGTCCAATTCACACAGACATTCCCCCATCTTGTTACATCCATTGGGGCAGTTTTCGGAGCAAATACATTTTCCATTCGTTTCATCGCACCCGTTGACACACCCATCCGGGCATACACAAACACCGTAATTGTCACAGCCATTGATACAATTATCTGAGCATTTGCAATTGCCATGTTTATCACAGCCGCTGACACAGCTGATCGAGCAGATACACTCGTCTTTTTCATTACATCCAAACTTGCATTCAGATGCACATGAACATGACTTTTCATAATCACTGAGCGTCATGCATTGATCAGCAGAATGGCACATTGCTTCGTTATCTCTGCACGCATTGCCATTTGTGCATATAGATTTACCATCAGATCCCTTTTGACATTTAAAATATTCGGGACATCGGTTATTTTCAATGGCGCTGCGAGATTTGGAATCGCATGCATCCAAGTCCAACCTGTTACAAATGACATCGCCCCATGACTGTATCTTCATGACATTTTCGCAGGGTTCGCCAGGCGTAAGATCCGAGAGTTGACATGCAGTCATATAGGCTGCTGTAGCCGCGATTGCGATGATGATATATTTTTTTGAAAACATGACACGTCCTCATTAGATTGATTATCATAAAAAAAAACACCAACCATCACTATACTGTAATGCCTTTACGCATTCAAGGCTACGATTCAGGCCTTGGATTTTTCTGATTACGATCCAGCCGCCCTCTCAATCAATCGCGTTTCAACGCCTATCGCGCCCATGTGCCGTCATACACTTAGTCTGGTGTTCAACGACGGTGGACATACCAAATGGGCAACACGCCTTCAGCGTGCAGATTTGGGGAGCAATTCTGTAACCCAAGGGTTACGCGCTTTGCCCCCCCCCCTAAAAACGCTACTTTTTTCACAGTCTCCGTGACACGGCCCTGGTGCGCAATATACCCCCCAAGCGATAGCCGCACCCAAGGCAGAGCCGTGTCGTGACACGGCTCTGGTGCGCACCTTTTAATCGCACAAGCAATAGAATCGATAATTCTCCGGCTGTGACATGGCTTCGCTTCCAGGCCCATCTTCGTCTTGGCTTTGCGGCTCCGCCTTTGCCTGGGGCTTGTTTTCGCTTCCAGCCTCATCTTTGCCTTGTTTTTGGGGCTCCGCCTTTGCCTGAGGCTTGGCTTCGCCGTTTTCAGCCTGCGCAGCCTGGTCTTTCGAGCCTCTGCGATCGCCGCCCATCGGCGGCCCGAACATGCCAGGCAACGCAACGCCAGCCGTGCTCTCTGCGAATTTTTCGCCAGACACCTGCACCGCCTCTGTCGAAATCACATCAAGCGTCCAGCTGCTGATTGGCTGCGCAAACGTCGGGTTCGTATAGACCCGATAGGTCTTGCCACCCTCGAGTTTGTCCGAAAGAACCATCACGCTGCCGCCGCCCGTAAAGCTTTCCGGCACTTTGAGAGATACGAGCGACTGGCTGCTTTCTGGGTCAGCGACGACAAGCGTGGCTGCCGCAAGCTCGGATGGCTCGCGGTTGCGCGCCCCCATGTTCGGCGGCATCCCCATGCCGCCACGCATCCCGGCTTTGGGCGCACCCCCTTGAGCCTCGCCATCATTTGACGCGCCATTCGCACCATCAGGTCTGCCCATGCCATCAGGTCTGCCCATGCCGCCTTCACCATATGGACCGCCGGGTCGCCCCATGCCGCCCGGAAATCCCTTCGATTCGACAAGCTTCACGGCGACAAACTTATCGCTCGGCGTCTTGCCCTGCGGCGCGTTGTTCTCGCCACCCAAAGCGAACACAGTGCCGCCGCTATACGAGACGTTTTCGTTGCGGTCTGCATCCAATGCGCCATCGGGGTCCGTCGTACCGAGAAGCGCCGTCACGCCCCCCGTAATCTCAATCGTCCCATTTGAATCAAGCGCGTCGTTCCCAAGCGACCACACCATGACTTCGCCACCGCTAATCTGCACGAGTTTACCAGCATTCAGACCGTCATCCGTCGCCTTGACCGTGACTTTGCCGCCCGAAATAATCAGGTTGCGCTTCGCCTCAATGCCCTCGGGGCTGACCGTGACCAGCGTCGAGCCATCTTCTTCTTCGAACGCATTTTTATCCGGATTATCCCGGCGCTTGTTCGGGCTCGGACGCCCCTTAAAATCGTCTCTGCCAAAGCGTGGCGGCTCCGGCCATCCCCCATCGCCCATTTGTGGCGGCATCTGGAACATCGGGTTGCCGTTTTCATCCATCTGCATATCGGGCGGCGGCCCCTTGCGCTTCTTGCGCGGCTCCGCGCTCGTCGTGATATCAATCACACCGCCGCTGATCAAAATGTCAGCCTGCGGATCGTCATCCGTCGTGTCAGTCTTGGCATCCTCATCGGCTTCCCATCCGGCCGACATTCCCTTCGCATCCGACCGAATCGTCAACACGCCCCCCGAAATCTTGATATCGCCTTTGCCCGTGTTGTACGCAGTTTTATCACTGCCATCGACCTTAATGCCGCGCGATTCATAGTTTGTGATGTTGTCGTTCGCATCAATCGTCAGCGTGCCGCCGCTCATCACGAAGCCGTTATCCACCTTGATGCCGAAGCCTTTCTCGCTATAACCCTCGACTTTGGCCGCCTCCGCGCGATCGAGCTTGATATCAATCGTGCCCGACTCAATGCTCAGCACGTCATCCGAAACGATGCCATTCTTATATCGCGCCACGACCGACAGCGCGCCGTCGCCCTTAATCACAATATTCGGCTTGGATGAAATGACCGACTTGGAATCCTCATTTGCCGCACCGACAATCTCAGATTTTCCAATGAGCTCAAGGATATATGCGTTGCCTTTATTCTTGTCGTTCGTTTTGAGCTTCAAATAGCCCGCATTCTCTTCGCTCGTGATGCGAATCGCATTGAGCCGAAGCGTGATATCGACATTCTTTTTATTGTCCAGCACAACGCCGCCATCAAATGCGCCGCTCAGGCTCAAACACACGTTGTTTTCGCTGTGCACGCCAATCGTGAGCTTGTCGTCCGAATGCTTAATCTTGATAATCGACGATGGGCTTTCGGCCGACGCAAGGTCAATCGCAAGGCAACCATCGTCAGAAGCCGCAGGCGAGGCCGTATCGGTGACCTTCTTCTGGCACGCAGTTACGGGCAAGCAGAGCAACGCCGCGATCGCGAAAATACCGTAAAGTCTAGATTTCATCGGTTATTCCTGTGGTGAAATGTTATTTGTAGATAAGAAATTGAAAAGCCTTGATGTCGTTTGTTTTTTGGGCAGGGGGAAGCCTCCCCCTGCGCGGCTATGTGCTCGCCAGAGACGTGTCACGACACGTCTCTGCTGCGCGCATACGCCGCTACCCCCTCGAGTAACGCCCCAGAGTATAGTTAAAAAGAAAGGCTCTGGTCTAGCAACATGAACATGAAATGTGCCGAGCTGATTGCACATCCATCGCCCAGAAAGAGCGGCCCAAGGTGAGCGCGAAGCGCGTACCCCCGAGTAACAGAATTGCCCCCAAATCTGCCCCCTAAAAAGGGACTACCAATTTGCCATCACCACCAATCGTTGAACACCACCAAAAGAAAATTGCCGTCGTATGCCGCAGGCATAGACGGCAAGAAGCCGCGTATAGGTTTACCTATAGCGGCTTCCCCAAGACAAGAAATTATTGTCCAGGCATACCAGGAGGCGTCCCACCACCGCCGGGACCGCCACCGCCCCCAGGAGGATCGCCGCCACCGGGGCCACCTTGATTGCCACCAGGTCCGCCACCGCCACCGGCTGCTGTGCCTGCCGTAACCGAGGTCGTGGATTCGCCTGCAAACGTGGCACTGTCGAGCAAAAGCGCGTCATTGAACCAACTCAGCGAGGCTGGCGATAATTCCGGCGACTGATAGATGTAATAAGTCGAGCCAGAAGTGATGCCGTCAGCGAGTATGAGGAGATTTGTGCCACCGACATAATCGCTCGGGACTTTGGCCGCCGCAATGACATCGGAACTGCCGTCTGCCGCAAGCGCGAGCGTCACACCTGCAAGCGCGGACGAACCGCCGCCGCCAGGACCGCCCATGCCGCCGGGATTGCCCATGCCGCCCGATGATCCGCTTGACCCGAGCGAGGTCGAGACGAATGAGCCCGTTGTGCCAGAGCCCTGCGGAGGATTGTTCGCGCCGCCAATCGCGACGAGAAGACCGCCGGTATAGCTCACGTTGCTGTTGTTGTCGGCATCGAGGCCGCCCTCGGGTTCGGATGCGCCAAACGCAACCGTTTTGCCGCCGCTGACCAAAATCGTGCCATTCGAGTCAATCGCGTCGTTCTGCGTGGCGCGCGCAAAGACCTTGCCGCCGCTGATTTCCAGATATTTTCCAGCCTGTATCGCGTCATCCGTCGCATTGACCACGATCTCGCCACCGCTGATCTTGACGTTGCGCTTGCCTTCGATGCCTTCGGGACTTAGCGAATTCGTGCTGTTTTCGCGCGGCGTACCCGTCGTTGTCAGGTTCAGCGTGCCGCCGCTAATCTCGACATCGGGATACGGATCGTCCGCCGTGCTCGAGGTCGTCGCGTCCTCGTCGGCTTCCCAACCTGCGGTGAGCGCCTTGGCATCCGCGCTGACCGTAAGCGTGCCGCCGCTGATGCGGATATACCCCTTGCCCGTGTTGCATGAAGTCTCGTCACTGCCGTCAACCTTGATACCGCGCGACTCATAGCTCGTGATGTTGTCGTTCGCCGAAATATTGATCGTGCCGCCTTTCATCACGAAACCGTTGACGACCTTGATGCCGAAGCCCTTTTCTTCATATCCCGAGGTCTTGGCAGCCGCAGAGCGATCGACCGTGATATTGATGTTCCCGCTATAAACCGTGAGGACATCATCGCACCCCATGCCGGTCTTATATTTGGCGGTAATGTTGAGCGTGCCGTCGCCCACAATGCCCATGTTCGGCTCGGCATCGAACACCTTTTTGGAATCCTCGCTCGCCGCGCCCGTAATGCTGGATGTGCCGACGAGTTTCACGAGATAGGTATTGCCCCAAAAATCGTTACCCGTGTTGAGTTTGAGGAATCCAGACTTGCTGTTGCTCGTAATCGTGATGCTGTTCAAAATGACATCGACATCGACATTATTGGAGTTCTTGACTTTCACGCCGCCATCACGGCTGCCCGAAAGGCTCAAGCAAACGGCAGATGCCGATTTAATCGCGAGCGTAAGGACATCGCTATCCTCGGAAATAACGATTCTGCTGTCAGAGCTTGATGGATTCGACAAGTCGATCGCAATACAGTCAGATGTATCGACATCGGTGCGCGTGCTCACGACGGCGTCCGGATTACACTTGGCCTTTGTCCCCGAGTCATCCACATCGCTGCAGCCATAGAAGGATGCGCCACCAGCCAGCAACAGTATCAGCCATGCGAGTTTTGATCTGAGTTTCATGAGCGCCTCCACGGAAATATTTCAAAACAAAGAGACGATATAATGTCTCCTAACCCTAACCATATATAAGGAAGGATGATTTAAATTACAAGAAACCAATAAAAAATAATTTGTCGAACGCCCAAAGGTGGTGTATTTTATTTCCAAAAAACAAAACAAATAGCGTAGTTAATGTTCAAAATTCACAAACACGGCATTATTCTGAATTTCATTCACACAATTGTAAACACAAAACAATACTATTGCTTAGATATATTTAGCAACCGAATGATTGACAAAATCAAGTTTTGCATTGATTTGAGCGTATCCGTTTTGTATATTTTATCATGTGTTTGGGTGCGCACAGGAACTGGCTTTTTCATGGTGTGGTGGTTATGGATACAAACCCATCAGTTTATCAGGAAATCAACGGACTCATCGGCACGTATGATCCCGTGACACTCGAGGAGATGAAGGGCATCCGCCTGATGAACCGCATCGACACGAAGTATGTCATCAGCGTGTTAAAGCTCAAGGATCTGCTCGCGGCCTCGGCAGAGGATTATCGCGTCCAAGAGGTGAACAACGAGCGGAATATCGCCTATCACACGATTTACTACGATACACCGGAATTCAAAATGTATATGGCGCACCAGAACGGCAAGAAGACACGCGAGAAGATCAGGATGCGCGCCTATGTATCTTCCGGTCTGTCATTTCTTGAGATCAAGAATAAAAATAATCGCGGCAGAACAGATAAAAAGCGGATCAAAGTCAAAGCGGATGAGGACTTTCTGCATACGGACGAAACGCGGAGTTTTCTGGCAAAACATGCGTATTTTACGCCCGAAGAGCTTTCGCCGCATCTCGAAAACAATTTTTCGAGGATCACGCTCGTCAATCGCGGCATGTCCGAACGCCTGACGATCGATACCGGCCTGTGTTTTCACAACTTCAGCACCGAGCGCGACTACGCGCTTGACGGTATCGCGGTCGTGGAACTCAAAAGAGACGGCAGAACGCCGTCCCCCATGCATGATCTGCTCATACGCATGCATGTCCATACGATGAGCTTCAGTAAATATTGTATCGGCTGTGCGCTGACAAATCCCGCGCTCAAGCAAAATCGTTTTAAAGAAAGAATTCGCTTTGTTCTTAAACTCAATGAGGTAGCCCATGTATGATTTTTTAATCAACAATGCCGGCGGTGTCTGGCTTTTTCTCATCGGTTTTCTCGTCAACTTTGCTGTCGTGTATATCGTGGTCAGATGCTTTTATTTTCCCAAAAGCCAGCGGCGCGACTATTTCTTTACATATATATTGATGAGCATCAGCATATTTTTGCTGATATTCATATTGAATGATGTCAAGTTCAAAACAGGCTTTGCGCTCGGTCTATTCGCCATCTTCAGTATCATTCGATACCGCACGGATTCCATGCCCGTGCGTGAGATGACATATTTGTTTGCCGTCATCGCGATTTCTGTTATCAATGCGGTGATCGGGGGCGTGCCCTGGCAGATCACGGTTGGCGCCAACCTGCTCATGCTTGCGAGCATCGCATGCGTCGAGGCTGTTCGGGGGCGACAGCTCGTTTCTACAAAACTCGTGATGTATGACCGCATCGACCTGATCCCTGAGGAAAAACGTCCTGAAATGCTCGAAGATCTCAAGACTCGCACGGGCCTCGATATCGTCAATGTCGAAGTCGGGCATATCGATTTCCTCAAAGATTCTGCCATGCTCAAGGTGCATTACCGCGCCAGCGGCGACAACTCCGTCGATAAAACGGTCAAATTCCCCAAGCCCGATGAGGACAACGATGATTAAACCCCTGTTTCGAACATGCCTGCTCCTTATGTTCACGCTTCTCCCCGTGTGCGCATACGCGCAGGATTTCGGACTCGATATCGCTGCCGGCGTAAAGAAAAAAATTATCAAAGGGCTGAATATCGGCGCGGAATTCAGCCTCCGAACTCAGGATATGAGTTCGGAGATGGAACGCATCGATATCGGCCTTGATGTCAGCTACAAACCTATTGAATATTTCAAATTCGGTGTCGGTTATGACTTTATATATAAATATGTCCTCAAACATGAAAATGATGATCTAGAAGTCATCGACAGCTACTGGTCACCGCGAAACCGCGTCAATGTCTATGTGACCGGCATTCTCCCGATCGGAGATTTTGAACTCTCACTGCGCGAACGCTATCAGTTCACACATCGCTCCCAGAGCACAGCCAAGCGCTGGAACGCCCTCGGCGTCGCGCTCGATAACAAGACCATCAAAGCCAAAAATTCCCACGATTTCCGCTCGCGACTGCAAGGCGAGTATAAGATCAAACCCATTCATCTCTCGCCATATATCGCGCTTGAGCTTTACAATGATTTGACAGACAGCTTCGCGGTCGACAAGCTCAAACTCACGATAGGCGCTGGATATACGCTTAAAAAGATGCACGGTTTTGATCTGTTTTACAGATATGTTGCCGGCATCGCCGATCCCGCTGATGAATGTCATTTCATCGGAATCGGGTATGAATTTAAATTCTAAAGTTCTGTGAGCATACCTCACCAACACGCTTTCAGCGTGTTCAGAATACAGCCTGGGGTAAGCGCGAAACGCGCCCCCTGGGCAGCTTACGATCGCCTACAGCTCGCGCCTGTGTGCAGTCATACATTTTCCCTCAGCCCAAAAGCCCTGTGCTGCTCACGACTGCCTACAGCCTACTGCCTATAAAAACAACGCTGTAACCCGTTTGCATTTCTCAAACATTGAAGTGCCACGGGGATATTGATATAAGGTCATCTGCGAATATGTGTTTGCTTTAAACGCGTTTTGCGGAGGATTTATGAACAAAAAAATATGTATATTGGCTGCCTGTCTGTTGCTTGCAGGATGCGGCAATGACACGCCGATCAATGCAGGACCTGGGAATGGCAGCGATACCTGCGGATGCAAGGACGGCGAAGTCTGTGTCAATGATCAATGTTATGATGCGTCCTCGCCGTGTGCGAAGTGCGATGACGGCGAAGTCTGCGTCAACGATGCGTGTATCGACAGCACATCGCCGTGTGCCAAATGCAAGTCGAGCGAGGTCTGCGTCAATGACGCATGTGTCGATAAAGGCTCGCCATGCGCACAGTGCGCGGATGGACAGGTCTGCGTCAATGATGCATGTGTCGATAAAAGCTCGCCATGTGCGCAGTGCGCGGATGGGCAGGTCTGCGTCAATGAGACGTGTTACGACCGCGGCGATCCGTGTGCCAAATGCAGTGAAGGGCAGATATGCAACCGTGAGGTCTGTTACGATGCCAACGATCCTTGCGCAAAATGCAGGGCTGGCGAAGTCTGCGAGGACGGCGTTTGCCTGGTTCCGGATGATCCCTGCGCGGCATGTGCGCCAACCGATCGCTGTATCGATCAGGAATGCGTGCCGTGTGCCACCGCAATCTGTAACGGCAAATGCTGTAAAGAAGGCGAGGTCTGCGATATTTCAGGTTCCTATTGCACGTTTGCATGTGACGACGGCCGGCCGTCATGCGATTACGAATGCTGCCCGGAAGATATGTTCTGCTCCGAGGCCGGATTCTGCGACCGCCATTGCGAGTTTGGCGCGAGCTGTGGCGAAGCGCATGTCTGCTGTGGCGAGGATCAGCAGTGCTATCAGGACAAATACTGTGCGCCGGCGTGTGATGCGCCGCGCGTGCTCTGCGGCGAGGCTGAGCACGAAGTCTGCTGTGCGGAAGGCATGGTCTGCCTGAAAAACGAATGTCACACCGACTGCGCAGAAGGCTCGATCCGATGCGGCGCAGATCAAAACCTCTGCTGTGATGGCGAAACGCAGATCTGCATCTTTAACAAATGCCTCAAAAAAGGCACCCCCTGCGAAAAGAATGAGGACTGCGAGCTCTGGGAATTCTGCGATACAGACGGCAGCCGCACCTGTGTCTCGCAAGATGAAAACGACGCGCAGTGCATCTATCGGCCGCCCGCAGCCGCGTTCAAGCCGAAAGTCAAATGGCACTATTCGGCAGTCAAGGTCGAGAACACGCCTGCCGTCGCTGACCTGACCGGCGATGGCGTGCCGGAGGTCTTCTTTACGAATATGAATTACGAGCTCCTCGCACTCGACGGCGACACGGGCGAGATTCTGGCGAAATCGACGGCACGCGCATGGAACATTTACGACGGCATGGCGGCAGCCGATATCGATAAGGATGGCAAGGTCGAAGTCATTGCAACGACGGCCGCCCTGAAATCGGCTTCGGGCACTTCGGGCATCGCATTCCTCAACCTCGTCAAGGACGGCAACGGCTGGAAATGGGCAGAAAAAGGCTTTATCTCGCTCGATGAAAGCACGCTTGTGGAGGGCAGCAGCCGCAAATGGGCGGATATTCACCCGGCCATCGCCGACATCGATGCGGACACGATCCCCGAAATCGTTACGACACGCGGCATCATCAAGGGTAACGACCTGACCAAATTCCAGTGTACGCTCTATTTTCCGAGCTATTCCGCATGGTATCAGTACGGCTTTGTCATTGCCGATCTCGATCAGGACGGCCAGAGCGAGATCATCGGCCACAAGATGTACGACAACAAGTGCAACCTGCTCATGGATGAAACGGAAAAAGATTGGGGCTTCTCGGCGGTCGCCGACATGATTCCCAACCAGGGCGGCGATGGCGAGCTGGTGCCCGAAATCGTGCGCGTCAAATCGCTGAGCACAAACGTGGATAACGGCGGTTTCGTGAGCGTCTGGAAAGTCTATAAGAACGGCAACACATGGACGCAGAAAAAGATGTGGGAGACGAAGCATCCGGGCGGCGGCGGCGGTCATCCGAATATCGCCGACTTCGACGGCGACAAAAAGGCCGAAATCGGCATCGCCGGCGGCTCCAAATACGCCGTATTCAAAGGCGATACAGGCGCAATCATCTGGAGCACGCCGACAAACGATTCGTCAAGCTACCGCACAGGCTCATCCGTCTTCGACTTCGAGGGCGACGGCAAAGCCGAAGTCGTCTATCGCGACCAGTGCTATCTGCGCGTCTATAACGGCGCGGACGGCAAAGTCCTCATGGAAGAGCCGTGCACCTCAGGCACCGTCATCGACTATCCGCTCATCGTCGATGTCGATGCCGACGGCAAGACCGAGATCATCACGACGAGCTCGCCATACGGCAGCTGCGGGTTCGACAGCCAGCCGCTCGGCGTGATCGCTTACGAGGACACGCACAGCCGCTGGGTACGCACGCGGAAGATCTGGAACCAGCATACCTATCACGTCACGAACATCAACGAGGACGGCTCCGTGCCGGTCAAAGAGGCCGCAAACTGGCTCAACAAGCGCCTCAACAACTACCGCGCCAATACACAGCCCGACGATATGTTCAACGCGCCGAACCTCAAGGCTGGCGATCTCAAAGCCGAAAAAGCCTGCCCGAACTACAAGCTGACCGCGACGCTTCGCAACGAAGGCTCTCTGAGCGCAAAGAATGTCTGGGTATCGTTCTACATTCGCGGTTACGATACCGGCAGCGGCAAGGAAGACCTGCTCCTCGGCTCTGTCCGTGCCCCAGGCACCGTCGCCCCCGGCGGCTCCCTCGAAGTCCCGTTCACATGGGATCTCTCAGGAAAGCTCCTCAAATCCGGCACCACCGTCGAAAAAGTCACGCTTCCGCAGCACGTCTCATTCACCGTCGATGACGCGCCCGGCCAAAACACGGCCGACCTCTTTAACGAGTGCATCGAGGATGACAATGACTCCGAAGCCAAAGAACTTGAGGCTTGCCCCATTGACGTGAACTGATCGCTTTGGGTCGCGGGCTATTTGCTTACGCAAATACGCCCGCGCAAGGCGCGGCTATTTCATACGCCGCGCATGCGCTGAATCAGAACGGAACCTCTGTGGGATCTATGGGGCGTTTGCCCTTTCTTTCCGATTCATAGGCGGCGCTGTTCCGCCTTCCAGAAGATTTGGTATCGTCGGTTTTATCGACGGGTTTGGGGGCTGGTGCGGCTTGCGCGGGTGCGGGTTCAGGATCATTCTTCGGGGTACCTGCGGCGGCAGGTGTTTCCGGCTTGTGTTCGGCAGGTGACTTGTTGGGTTTGGGCGTCGTCTTGGGACGCGGATCGGCTTTCTTTGCCGTATTCTGCGCAGGACTGGTCTTGTCACCTTCGGGATGCGCATCCGCCTTGTCGCCTTCGGGAGAAACGGCTTTATCGCCTTCGGGAGAAACGGCGTTATCGCCTTGGGCGGCCTCCTGCGTGTCAGCCGCATCGCCTTGTTTTGACGGATCGGGTTGCGGCAACACGTCCCCTGAGGCGGCCTGCGACGCATCCGGCTGCGCAGGTTCGGCCGGTTTTAGTTCAGGCTCGATCGGGTCCACCGGAACATTCACGGATGGTTTTGGCGTGATGACGGCTTTAGTTTCTTTGTTCTCATGATGGGTGAGCAGGAGGATCACGACAACTGCCACGACAAGGATCAGCGCCCCCACCCCCATGATGAAGTAGTATTTCCGGCTGATCTCATTGGCCTCTTCCTGAGGGCTTTCAAGCGCTTTCACAAGCCTTGTGCGTCGCTTGCCAAGAGAAACGACGTCGAGCTCCAGGCTCGTCTTGCGCCCTTCCTGCAGGCATGTCAGATCCGCAATGACATCCGCAAAAGACTGATAGCGATCCTCCGGCTTCTTCATCGTGCACTTTCGGACGACCCCTTCAAGCCCCAGCGGAATCTTGGCAGAATCCGGACGTTTAATGTCCGGAAGCGGCTCGTTTGCCTGCTTGTTGAGCAAGGCCAGGGCAGTCGATGCCTCAAACGGCAAATGCCCGCAAATGATCACATAGAGCAGGATCCCGAATGAGTAGATATCCGCGCGCTGATCCACCGGCATGCCGTAGCATTGTTCCGGGCTCATGAACTCAGGCGTGCCGACGATCACGCCTTGCTGGGTCAACGAATTGGAACGACCGTCCTTGAATTTCGCGATGCCAAAGTCGAGTATCTTGACCGAAAACCGCCCCGAGACGGTTTCCAGCAACATGATGTTATCCGTCTTCAGGTCACGATGGATGATTCCTGCCTGATGCAGCGTCGCCAGTGCATCGGCCACCTGAATGCCGATATCGACAATCTGACGCGTCGAAAACGAGTAACCGGTCTCCACATAATGGGTCAGCGTCTTGCCCGCCACAAACTCCATGACGATGCAGAGCTGCCCGTCCACGTCTATGATGTCGTGCAGCTTCACGGCATTGGGGTGCGTCACACGCCCGTACAGACGCGCCTCATTGATAAACCGCTCGACGACCACACTGTCCTGGTAATACTCGCGCTTAAGCTTCTTGAGCGCGACTTCCTGCCCCGTCCCCTTCTGCTGGGCAAGATACACCTCCCCCATGCCGCCTGAGGCGATCAGCTTCTTGATCTCGTATTTGCCGTCGATGCATTTACCTAAAAAATCGTCCACATTATCTCTCGATTGTGTCCATAGGGGGCGAAAACCTCTCACCCACGAGATAGCCTAACGCCTTTAATCGTAGCACCTGCACACGAAACTGTCCATATTTTAGGGTTTGCCATACGGCCTGGCGGTTACAGTTCAGCCCATAAGTGTTTTCACGAGGCCTATATCCACGCTTGTAAAACAGAGCCAAACCCAAAACGCCGCGTATGGGCGCAG
>JAFZFY010000027.1 GCA_017555665.1 Pseudomonadota bacterium
ATACAAGTGCTTCCTACACCGGTGGCGCATGGCTGCTTAACAGCAAGCACTATCTGACAAGCACTCAGACGATCGCTGGAAATGTGTCGTTCAATTCGCCTTCGGGAAGTACAGAAACAGGTCACGGCGGCAACGGTTATGCCCGTATCTCGGCTGTGAAATAATCTGATTTTGAGATCGCGCCTATTTGCCTTTGGCAATTACGGCGCTTTTGGCCCGCGTTCCTTCGTACACGCGGGCTTTTTTTTTGAGGGTTTGTTCTGCGGGCGTGGAGATGCCGTCCAGTGGGTACGGCCAAACATGGGTGAGCGTAAGCGACCCCGCCGCCCTTTTCAAACAGAAGAGGGTGCCGCGAAGCGGCGGGTGAGGTCTGGAAATGCCATATCACAGATGCAGAACAGTGCCTTTATTCGTGATTCAAATTGTGCGCGGCATATGCAACGCATAGCCGCGCGTGGTGCAATCGGGCCGTATGCGCAACGCGCATAGGCGAGTAGAGACGTGTCGTGACACGTCTCTGAGACGTGTTGTGACACGTCTCAGACAAGGTGCAATCAGTTTTCGGGGATGTCGAGGCCGAGGAGGCTGAAGTCTGCCGCGAGCTCGTTGGAGAGGAGGCGATAGAAGAGGTAGGAGCCGAAGCCGGTCCACCAGACCCAGTTCGTGTCTCGATCGACTTCGACGGCGATGACACCGACGACTTCGTCTTTCATGCGGATGGGGTAGCAGAGCGTGGCGTAGCTGCCTTCGCGCGAGGGTTTGTAATAGTCGCTGAGTTTGCGCCAGTCGTTGCCGAGGCTGTCTTCGAGGCGTCCGTCTGCGAGGATGCCCTTGGATTCATTGACGTAGATCTCGTTCTGGAAGTGCGTCTGTCCGTCGAGAAGTTCGCCGCCGGTGAGCGTGATGACGCGGTTGAGGCGCGCGGCAAGTGTCGCAAGTGATGATTCGGCGGGGTCTTCGGGATAGATGGGGAGATCGATGTCGTTGAAGATCGTGAAGCCGTGCGGATCGGTGAAGCGGAGGATGTCGTTTCCGTCTTTGTCAGAGGCGCGGTATCCGATGGCGAAGCAGGGGATCTGAGTGGAATTGGCGACGAGCTCGTTGACATTTTTAATGAATGTCTGGAGCGCGATATCGGCTTGGATGTTGCCGGCGTTTTTGCAGAGACGGGAGACGGCGACCTGTTCTTCGCGGACGCATTCGAGGAGCCAGAGCTGCTGAGCGGAGAGGCTGAAGAATGACGAGCGGTGCAGGTAGGTGCCGAGGCGTGTCGCGAGCGTTTCGAGGACGCGGGAGGTGAGCGACGAGAGCGGCATGGGCTGGAAGAAATTGATGGAGAGGAAGCCCAGGAGCTCTTGTGAGCCGATTTCGTTGGCGCAGAGGAGGGGGAGAAGGACAGTGAGTTTTTCTTGCGGGCGATAGGAGTGTGTGGCGACGCGGTGGGCGTTTTTCTGAACTTCGCCCATCGAGAACCAGTCTTCTTCGCTTTCGCCGATGAAGATGTTGAGGCCGACGGATTTGGTGCGGCGAGCTTCTTCGAAGGCGTGCCCGATGAGGCCGGAGTTCTGGCCGTGGTTGACGACGAACTCGAGGGAGCTGAGGTTTTCGAAGCGCTTGTTTTCGTCTGCGGGGGCGCAATAGAGGCGTTCGCTGACGATCTGGAAGTGAGCGGGGCCGACGCCGCTGAGAACCATCGATTCGAGCGAGCTGGAGAGAATCAGGCTTGCGGAGTGATCGGAGCCGCACCAGACCGGGATGAGCTCGAGGATGCGGTCGAGGAATTCGCGCGGGGAGGCGCCTTCGCACTCGTCAAAGATGATGCGGAGCGAGTTGTGCCGGAATGCGCGGATGGCTTCGTTGATGCGCGTGCGCAGGGCGACCGTGAGGATCTCGGCGTTGAAGATCTTGGCGTCTTCGGTGAATACGAAAGCGTGAATGTGCTCGCGGCCGGGTTCGGAGATCGAGAGAATCGGGTAGAACGCGATGTCTTTTTTGTCGATTTCGCGGTGAATGATCTCTGCGAGATCTTCATGCTTTCGCGCATCCTGGATGAGTTCGGCGTAATCGACATCGAGGTCGGTCACATCTGAGCCAAAAGATGAGACGCGAAGGGCAATCGCGGGCATCTGGCTGGCTTCAAATCCGACGATGACTCCGAGGTGATTCAGCTTGTGATCCATCAGGAGAGGCATCATGTAACGGTGGAGATGCACGCCAAGGATCTCCTTGATCGAGTCATTCCAAGGGGAGAGAAAACGCATGGATTCTGATGTCTGATCTGTCATTGCTGAAAATTCCTCAGTGGATGAAAAAAAGTCGATCGGGACAATCGAGCAATCAGTTTAAAACGGTATGTATTAATTTGCAAATCCGAGTTGCGGATATTGTGTTGCGGGTATCAGGCTCACGCATCGGTCTTGAGGTGCAGCTGCATTTCGATCGTTTTCTGCTCGAAGCCGATTTTTTTAAAGAAATCGTGTATTTCCGTGGCAGACTCGGGGAAATGCGTGGTGATCCAGGAGATGCCGAGGTCGTCGAGTGCGCAGAAAAGCGTCTCCATGAGGGCTTGGCCGATACCGCGTCCGCGATAGTCGGGAATGACCCAGAGCTCTTCAAGCGATGCGTAGGATTCGACTTCGAAGAGATGCGCCTGCGTTTCGAGGATCGCGGCGGCATAGCCGACGATCCTGGGGGATTCGGCATGTTCGTCCAGGGCGAGGCAGGCGATATACCGCTGGCTGGCGATGAGTTGCTGACGCAGGCGGCGCATTTCCCAGGCATGCTGTTTCGGGGGGATGCGGATGGCCGTGAGCGGATTGTCATCGCATTTGATCTGTTCGGCATAGAGTGCCTGGATGTCGTCGAGTTCGTCGATATGCAGGCGGCGTATGGTGATGTTGTCTGTATTCATATCGTTCCTGGGCTTTGAGGGTCAGTAGTTCGGCATTTCTTCAAAAGACTGCGGGAGCGTGTTGGGAAGCTCGAAGAAAAATCCCGGATCGTGATGGTCGATCCTGTGGAATATCAGAAGTCTTGCCATGCCTTTTTTGACGTAGTTTCTTGCCTCGTTATAGGGAATGAGCTCGATGAAGGCATCGCGCTCGACCTTGCCGCCGTAGGCGGTGAGCCACCGCGCGACCTGGTGCGGGCCGCCGTTATAGGATGCCATGGAGAGCGCGGCATCGCCCTGAAATTTATGCAGGATCTGCGCAAAATACCACGTGCCCATTTGAATCGAGTGCTCGGGGCGGATCAGGTCGTATGGGCCGAAATCGGGATCCTCAAGGGCTTCGGCGATCTTGTAGCCGGTCATCGGGATGATCTGAAGCAGGCCGTAGGCATCGGCATGCGAGACCGAATCGGGGTTGAACGCCGACTCGATGTTCATGAGCGCCCAGACGAGATCGGGCGATATCTTGTTCTTGCGGGCTTCGGCGATGACGCTCTGGGAAAAGGCATGCGGATAAAGGGCGGCGCAGGCATCGCTGTTCTCGTCTGTGCCGCAGGTCGATTTGGGCGAGGATGTGTATTTGCGCGCCAGATAATAGTCGTGGAATGCAAACAGCGTGTCTTTGATGAACTTCCGGACTTCGGAAGCATGGTCATAAACGGCTTGCTGATGGTCGGCGATCTCCTGGCGCGCCTGGGTGTCTGTTTTGGGCGGCAGATCGAATCTGTAGGTGTTGATCGGGCAGCCCCAGTAGCCGGTACTGTTGCGCCGGTTATCGACGAGATGCCCGTCAATGCTGAGTTTCGTCGTCCAGAGGTTGTTCGTGACTGGGCGTTTTGTGAGCCTGGTGATGCCCATAGCTTCGATGGCGATCGTTCGGAATTCGGCATTTCGCTCGCGATAGAGCTCGGCCTGATGAAACAGACGGACACGGCGAAGCCCTGGGAACATCGGCTCGAAGGCTTTGAGCGTGTCGGCGATTGCGTTCGGCGATCGCGTTTCCGTGAAAGTGTATTCGTGTGACCACGGGCGGAATTCGCCTTCGAGCGATCTGCCGTCGAACGTCTGGATCATGGGCGTATTCGGGGCTGCGCCGTCTTTGCGGTCGATCTCGTTGAGGCGCGTGCGCGCGAGGATGGCGTAATAGTCGTTCGAATCGTCGCTGAGAATGGACTGGAATCGCTTTTTAGCGAGCTCGACTGTCGGCGCAGGCAGGTTGACCTTCTTGGCTTTTGAGCCTTTTTTGGACTTTGAAGCCGGTTTGGCGGCCGTCTGGGAAGCCTGCGAATTCTGCGTGTCTTGCGGCTCTGTGGCGGCTTTATAGGTGGCCTGTGCGAGGAAATAGTTGGCGCGTCGCTTGTAGGTGCCGGACAGATCTGGAACTGCCATGGCCCAGTATTTACGCGCATTTGCGTAATCTTTGGCGAGATAGGCGATGAATGCGAATTGCGCGAGGTCGTCGGCAGAGGCGTTTTCTGAATAGACGATTTGCGCATTTTTGTAGGCGACATCGAGTGCGCCGCAAGCGAGCGCGAACTCCATGGTGCTTCTTGCGCGGTCTGCTTTGCCAAGCTTGGCGGCGTTCTGCGCGTGGTATTTGAGGGCGGTTTCGCAGTCGCCCATATAGCCGTAGGCGCGATAGATATAGGCGATGACGCCGGCGGGGCGCAGTTTGTCTTTGGTTTCGCCGTTAAGCTTTTCGAGGATTTTTTCGAAGCGGTGCGCGGCCTCTTCGTGGTGGCTTCGCTCGTAAGCGATGCGCGCGTGCTGCACCATGAGCTGATAGCTTTCGGGATATTTGGGCAGGGCTTCCTGTGCGGCGCGTTCGGCATCATCCCAAAAGCGCGCGCGCCTGAGCGCGTCCACGCGGGCAAAATCTTCCTCAAAAGTGCGCGGCCTGTTCGTCTGGCCTTTGTCTTTGAGCCAAGTTTCGGCTTTCTTCGATATCGGAGACCACGGGTAGAGATACGCGAGATCCTGCACCGTCGCGAGTGCCTTGTCCGTCTTGCCGTTCTTCCAGTCGGCATCCGCGAGCGCGAGCTTGAATTCGAGTATGCCGGGATAATCGGGGTAGGTGCGGATGAATGTGTCGAGCTGCGCGCTCATGTCGAGCCCTAGCGCAAGCCCGGTGCGGATATGTGCGGCGCGTGCCTCGTGATAGTAGGGCGAACGACGGAACTGGGTGACGGCGTAATAATAGGCATGCGCCTTGTGAAGGGCTGCATCACGGTCGGTCGATGTGTCGCCAGAACCGCTATTTTCAAGGGCCTCAGCCTTATGCTGCCAGAACCTTCCGGCGTGATAGCTGAAGATGTCGAGCATTTCTCGGTCTTCGCCGGCATCTTCGATAAGCTTGGTGACGATCTCGATCGACTTGTCGATATGGGTATCATCGGCTTCGGCGAGCCGCATGGCAAGCAGAAGCTGGGTGCCCAGGGAGGGCTGGTCGATGGCTCGCATGATCGCTTTGTGCAGCGGCGATGGCGTGTCCAGACAGTCGTTCATCACTGGCGAAAGATGCGGGGGATCGGCGGGCTGGAGGGCTTCGAGCGCGGCTTTGTGGACGGCAAGAATCGGCTCGACTTGAAGCGATCTTTCCTCGACAGGTTCGGCCTGAAATGGCTGAATCTGTTGGGCTGGCTGGTGCGCGTCATTGGGCGTTTCGCCGGGATGACAGCTCGTGAGGAGCATGCCAAGACAGCTCGCAGCCGTGACTCCGAGGAATTTTTTTAGGCGTCGTCCGTGATACAATGTTTCATCCTGAAATAAAAAAAAGCCCCACAGGACTTTAAACGTTTTCAGGCGAACGGGCAATCATTTGAACTATGAGGATGCAGATTGTCAAAAAAATGCCGGGGCGTGGTTCGGAATCGATGGGATCCGTGTCTGTCCGATTGTTTTGGGGGCGCGTCTATCGGCCTTTGGCCGATACGTCGCGCGTATGCCGGCTATGGGCTGATGGCCCATACGCCGGCATGTGCCTTATTTCGTCTCCCATTCGGCTTCGACATCGATGATCTCTTCTTCGCCCAGGGCTTTCGGCCCATTTCCTGAGGCGCTTTCGTAAGCGCGTTCGGAGGTGCTGTTCTTTTTGCCTTCGATCTCGTAATCGATGTCGATGATGTCGCCGTCGTGCTGGGCGCGCTTGGAGCTCATGCGCTTTGTCTTGCCCGTTTGGGCAGCATTGCCCGTTTGGGCTGCCTTGAACTGTTCGGCAAAGCTTTCGGTGAGCCCTTCGGGGACATCACTGCCGAACTGGCTCGCGATCCGGTTGGCGAGTATGCCTTTGAACAGAGGCAGCACATAGTTGATAATGAAGCGTCTGATCGGCGGAATGATGACCAGGATTGCGATGAGGGAGGACATATAACCCGGGATCATCAAAAGCGTGGATGCGAGCTTGCGCGCAGTGGGAAGCTTCGGCTTGGCCTGAAGCGAATAGTCCACAGGGCGGATCAGATATCCCAGGATGAAGCTGCCCACGAGGATCCAGCAGGCGTTTGCAAAGCCGATGAAATAGCCGGTCAGCACGAAGATGCCGGCTTCAAGCAGCAGCCAAAGCAGAAGGTAGATGGCGACTTTTTTAAGACCGGCCTTGAGTGCGGGAATGCTGTGATTGAGATCCATGTTATTGAGATCCATAAGGTGTCCTTGTGCGGATGAGAAAAGTGCATGCAAGCTGCGCAAAACACAGTCCCTACTATATCAGAGACTGGCCGTGTTGCCCACGGGGAATTCGCAGGCGTGCATGGCTCTTCAAACGCTGCCGCAGGCGATGGTATTCCCGGATGAGGCTTTGACGGTGTGCGGTGACGGTTCTGCCGCATGCCGATGCGGGCTGCATCGTATCGGTGTGCGCGCTTTTTACGAAAAAACTGCTTGAAATTCGTGTGTTATTGCGTAATATGCCCGCGTTTTGCGCGGCATGAATTTTTTATGTTGCGTGCACATTTACCGATTCAAGTCTTCATTTAGTTTGCGCCATTCTCATGTTTGTATGGCGTGTCTTGAAGTCATTAGAGATTAGGAGCTTCAAAATGGCCCGCAGATGTGTATTCACCGGCAAATCGCCGCTCGTTGGTAACAACGTCTCTCACGCACACAACAAAACCAAGAAAGTTCAGCTTCCGAACATTCAGTCCAAAAGGATTTACGTTACTGAGCTCGGCCGCTATGTCCGCATTCACCTTTCTGCTCGCGCCCTCCGCACTGTGAGCAAGATTGGTCTGCTCGCATATTGCGAAAAATGCTGCATCAACCTCAAGGATATCGAGATCTAGGTCTTTGGGTGAGCTTGAATAAGAAGCACCGTTCGCGGTGCTTTTTTTTTACATCGAAGAGAACGGTCTTTATCTGGCTGCGTGATACAAGGTTTTGCTGGTCTGTCACTTTTCCGCTCTGGCCTGCACATGACTCGAATTAATTGTCTGATTTCTGCACTGTGCCTGATTTTCTGCTGTGCCTGTCAGTCGGGACAATGTCCGTCTGGCGCTGGAGGCGCATCGGGGCATCATGCGCCATCGCGCCTTGCGGAAAAGATTGCGAAAGCCTTTCCGGGCGTGATCGCGGATCAGGCTTCGGAACGTCTGAATGTCGAGAAACGGCAGGCATTACAGAAGGCCGTGGAAGACCGTGAGGCGGCAGAAAAAGCTTATCAGGCTGCGAAGGCTCGGAAAGAACGCCCCAAACCTCTGCCCCGTGTCAGGATCCTCCTTGATGCGGATATCGAAAAGAGCCTTCCCGACATCGTGCACAACTCGCTGATCGCGGAGCTTTACGGGGTGGAGGCGGCGGAGCACCAGTTTTTCTTTATCCGCGAAGGCGTGCTGACGCCTGCCGGGCGTATCTTGCTTGAGCGCCTGGATGCTGCCGATCTCCATGTGCTCGACTTTGAGCCTTCGGTCAGTGCGCAGATCAAGGCCGGTATTGCTCGCCTTGGACACATGCGAGCGCATATCGCGCAGAATCGCGAAGGGCTGAACGCCTTTGAAATCGACGCGCTCTCGGATGCGCTCGGCAAGGAATTGGCCGGCTCTGAAACGCCGATCGCGCCGGATGCGTTCCGGCAGTTGCCGGAAGACGAGCAGATCAAACTCGGCGTTCGCGCGCTGTGCGACTTCGATGGGCCGGTGCCCAGGGCGGCTGCCATGTGCGTCCGAGAGTATGAATACAGGCGCGATATCGATGCGCTCGACGAAGCGCTCGAGTTCGTTCTGGCTGATATCTGGCTTCGGTATGCCGAACAGCTCAAGTATGGCAATCTGCTGAAATACTCCAAGGAAGAGCTTGAAAAATATGCCTCCGAGGAGAATCCGAACGAGATCCATCCCAAGTATCACGAACGCGTGATCGAGACACGTCTTGCAAAGGCTTTTGAGGAATTTGTGTCGCTGGGGGATTCGGCTTCGATCGAGCGGTATTTTGACGCGCTCGTGCCACAACACGAGCAGTATGCGCGGCTTCAGGCGGTGCGCGAGACATACCGAGCGATCGTCGATAACGGCGGCTGGGCGGTCGTGCCGCCGGATCGCATGTTTGCCGGCGGGCATGCGCCGCTTGTCAAGAATCTCAAGACGCGGCTGCAGGTTGAGGGCTACTATACCGGGGCGATCGACGATCATTTCGATCCGGCATTGACGGCGGCAATACGCATGTATCAGCGGCATCACCAGCTTGAGGAAAACGGCGAAGTCGGCGAGGTCTTCTGGCGAAGCCTTAATGTGCCTGCGGAACAGCGCCTTGCCGAGATCGAGGTCAACATTCGCCGATGGCACAAGACGATGTTTGAAGCGAGAGAGACGTTCATTTACATCAATATCCCGTCATTTGCGGTCGAGCTTTGGCACAAGGGGAAAATGGTGTCGAGGCGAAGGGCGGTCGTCGGCAGCTCGACAAAGATCTGCAATACACGGACGCGCGAATGGGAACTGATGAACTCGACGCGACTGATGCATGCGCAGATGACGTATCTCGTGTTCAATCCGTATTGGAATGTGCCGCCGCGTATCGAGGTCGATGAATTTCAGCCGAAAATTGCTGCCGATCCGAAGTGGCTCGCCAACTCCGATTACGAATACTATACGCCCAAAGGCGGGGGGCGCGTGCTTCGGCAGAAACCGGGGCCCGAAAACGCGCTTGGAAAGGTCAAGCTGATCTTCCCGAACCGTTACAATATCTATCTTCACGACACGCCCAAACAGGGGATGTTCAAATATCCCGTGCGTGCCTTCTCGCATGGCTGTATCCGTGTGGAGGGCGCATTTAAGTTCGCGCGCGAGGTGCTTGAAATCGACGGCCAGTGGGATGACAAGCGCATCAGCAAATTCTTTAAGGAAAGTGGCGAGCATCCTGTCGATCTCAAAACGCCCATCGATGTGTTCATCGATTACCATACGGTGACGGTGGATGATGAAGGCGCCTATTTCCTTGCTGATATATACAAATTCATTAAAGACGAAATATCACCGCCGACGGCGCTTGAACGCCGTTGTGATCCGAGTGTGGCGCGGACAAGCCTGTTCCGGTCAGGTGGTGGCGAAGATTCCGGGCCTTGATAGGGCCTGATCGCTGAGGTTAGGGATGTCAGAAAAAGAGAGTTGTCATTGTCAGGATCATCATTGTGGCGAAGACCATTGCTGTGACGGCCATTGTGGCGAAGACCATTGCTGTGACGGCCATTGTGGCGAAGACCATTGCTGTGACGGCCATTGTGGCGAAGACCACTGCTGTGACGGCCATTGTGGCGAAGACCATTGCTGTGACGGCCATTGTGGCGAAGACCACTGCTGCTGTGGGGATCACGGCCATTCGAGTGGGCGCAAACCGCATATCGCGACACCCGGATTTAAGGCGCAGGATCCCGAAAAAGGCGTGTCGCTTGGCGAAGAGGTCGAGCTCGAAGTGGCTGACGTGATGCGCAAGCGTTATGCGCGATTTCTTGCGGAAGATGAATCGTTTGTCGTGAAGACGGAGGTCTGTCACCGCTTCGGGCTGGTGAGTTCCGTGCTGTCGAGTGTGTCGCGTACCTCGCATGCGTGTGTCGAGGTCAGCGTGGAATGTGAGCCGAATAAGATCGAGAATCCTATCGAGGCTTATCAGAAGGCGCTCGATGTGATGGATCTGGTCTGGCTCGATTATTTCGACAGCGACCGCATCTCGCATTATCTGCCCGTGTGGCAGAGCTGTGATCACGATTCGCTTGTCGTCAACGTGCGGCTCGATCACTGCAACCCCGCGTTGGATGACGAGGCGAGTGCGTTCTTGAAAGCACACGGGTTTCTGGAAAACGGGCTTACGGAAGCGGATTATGCAGATGATTCGGATGATTCGGAGGCATAAACACGTTGTTTCATGTGCGTATCGGCGACAGCCGATAGCACATGAAGCGCAGCGTATGGCCGTAAGGCCATAGCGGCGCGCCAAAAAATAAGACGTTTGGGTGATTTTAAAGTGGCAGTTGTGGCGCAAATTATTAGAATAATGCGCTTGTGGCTGTGGCATGCCGATGCATGTCTGTTCTGACATTTGTCCTGAGATCTGGAAAGATTAAGTGAAACCTAATTATACCTCGCTGCGGATCATTATTATTTTGCTGTTTGTCGCGATGTTTGCGGCACTTTTCTATGAGAACTCGGGCGACCATGAGACGGTTGCCAAGCTGAAGTTCAGTGAGTTTTCGCAGGCGGTTCGCGACGGTCAGCTGGCATCCGTCAAGGTCGATGGCAATATGATCACCGGCGAGTATCTTGCCCAGGAGACGGACGAAAAGGCGGGGGATACGGCGGGCAAGGATGCGACGACACCTCGGAAAAAGGGCAAGTTTGAGACGGTCGGGGTGCTGAGCGCGGATCTTCAGGATCTGTTGGACGAAAAAGGCGTCACCTACGAATTTGTCCAGCCCGAAGGTGAATCGATGTGGAAGTGGCTGGTGATCTACATGCTTCCGACGATTCTGATCATTGGCTTTTTTATTTTCATGTTCCGGCAGTCGCAGCTTGGCGGCGGCAAGGCGTTGAGCTTTGGCAAATCGAAAGCGCGCGTGCTGACCCCCGATCAGCATAAGGTGACGTTTGCAGATATCGCGGGCATCGATGAGGCGAAAGCGGAACTCGTTGAGATCGTCGATTTCCTTAAAAATCCGGGCAAATACCAGAAGCTGGGCGGCCGTATTCCCAAAGGCGTGTTGCTGATGGGATCGCCTGGTACGGGCAAGACGCTTCTGGCAAAAGGCGTTGCCGGCGAAGCGGGCGTGCCCTTTTACAGCATTTCAGGCTCGGATTTTGTCGAGATGTTCGTGGGCGTGGGCGCGAGCCGTGTCCGTGACCTCTTTGAGCAGGCCAAAAAGAGCGGGAAATGCATCATCTTCATCGATGAGATCGACGCCGTGGGGCGTTATCGCGGCGCGGGGCTTGGCGGCGGTCATGACGAACGCGAGCAGACGCTCAATCAGCTTCTCGTCGAGATGGACGGCTTTGAAGCGAACGAGGGGATCATCGTGATGGC
Organism: Pseudomonadota bacterium; assembly: GCA_017555665.1. GTDB lineage: Bacteria > Myxococcota_A > Bradymonadia > UBA4248 > UBA4248 > UBA4248. Next base: position 11,453 of record JAFZFY010000027.1, read on the forward strand.
GGCGACGAACCGCCCCGATGTCCTGGATCCGGCGTTGCTCCGTCCGGGGCGTTTTGACCGCCGTGTGGTCGTCCCGAATCCCGATGTGAAAGGGCGCAAGCTGATCCTCGAAGTGCATACGAAAGACAAGCAGATCGCGCCGGATGTCGATCTTGACACGATCGCGCGTCTCACGCCGGGCGCATCGGGTGCCGAGCTTGAGAACATCGCAAACGAGGCCGCGCTGATCGCCGCTTCGCGCGATGCGGAAATGATCGAGATGAAGGACTTTGTCGAGGCGCGTGACAAGATCGCGATGGGACGTGAGCGAAAGAGCATGGTCATCAGCGAGCGCGAGAAGAGGACAACGGCTTATCACGAGGCTGGGCATGCGATGGTGACGATCCTTCTGGGCAAAGAGGATGTCGATCCGCTCCAGAAGATTACGATTATTCCGCGCGGGCGGGCTTTGGGCGTGACCTATTCGGTGCCCGCCGAAGACAGGCTCTGCATTTCCAAGCGTTATGCGATCAATCGCATCGCGATATGCATGGGCGGCCGTATCGTTGAGGAAGTCGTGTTCGATCAGCTGACGACGGGCGCTGGCAACGATCTCGAACAGGCGACAAAGCTCGCGCGGCGCATGGTCATGGAATGGGGGATGAGCGATGTCCTCGGGCCGATCGCTTTCGGCGATCAGGATGAGCAGCCTTTCCTCGGACGCGAGCTTTCGCATTCCAAGAATTATTCGGAACACACGGCGCAGGTCATTGATGACGAGGTTCGCCGTTACCTGACGGAAGGCTATGATCTGAGCCGCCGGCTGATCACGGATAATCTCGAACAGGTCACGCTCCTCGCTGAGGCGCTCATCGAGTTCGAGACGCTCGATGTCGCGGATGTCGATATCCTTCTCGAAAAGGGCATTGATGCGCTTCGGCAGGATTTCATCGACCGCGAAAATGTTGAAAAACCGCGCGTGGCAAAAGTTTCGTTTGAATCGAGCCTGCTCAAAAAGGCTCGCGGGCAGCAGAACTCGGAATCTGGAAGCTCGGATGACGGCGAAACGGCTGAATTGTCGTATGACGAAAAAGCCGCGCGTGATCATGCTAAAGATGACGACATCATGCCGTCTGGTCTTGCCTGACAATACGTATGAACTGGCATATCGCAAGACAGGTCATTTCGCTGGATGTGCCAAAGATCATGGGCATCTGGAATGTCAGTCCCGATTCGTTTTCGTCTTTTGTGGAGTGCGATGCGGGGCTGGCGCTTGCATCGCGGCTGATCCGTGAGGGCGCTGATATCCTCGATGTGGGGGCGGAATCGACGCGCCCTGGGGCGGATCCCGTTTCTCCGGCAGAAGAAGCGGCGCGGCTTGCGTCGCTTTCACAGGCGCGGATGATGTTCACGTGCCCGATATCGCTTGATTCGAGGCATGTGGAGACGATTGAATGGGCGTTGAAATGCGACCTCGTCGATATCGTCAACGATATCGGGGAGAGCGAGCAGATTTCTGAGCGCCGTGAGGGGAAGATATATCGGCTTGTGGGCGAGCGGCATGCCGGTATCGTGCTGATGGCGTGGCGTGATCACAACGCAGGATCCTTTGGCTTTGAAGCGTGTATGCGCTTTATTTACGATCAGCTCGCGCGGCGCATCGAGTATGCGTTGTATTGCGGTGTGGCGCAGGAGGCGATCGTTGTCGATCCGGGGATCGGCTTTGGCAAAGGGCTTGAAAATGACTTGCGCCTGATCACGGAAGCGCCGCGCGCGCTTGCGCCGCTCGGATGTCCCGTGCTCATCGCGCACAGCCGCAAGCGATGTCTCGCCAGGGCGACCGGGCTGACTGTGCCGGAACTCGACTGGCCGACGGCTGTTACGGCTGCGCTCGCCATGCAAAATGGCGCGGCTATCGTCCGTGTCCACGCCCCGAAAGAAACTGTTGTGGCAAAAAAACTCGTTGCTCACTCTGGAAGATCCTGATTCATGATCGATCAAATCCTGTCGAATTTTCAAGGCTTTACACTCAGCGATTTCGCGCTTGCGCTGCTCGATATCGTCATCGTCTGGTATCTGTTTTATCAGATACTGATGCTCATTCGCGGCACCAAGGCGATGCAGATCCTGTTCGGTCTGTTGATATTCGTCGCGCTCTATATGATCTCGAAGCCTGATCTTTTGGATCTTGGGACGGTCAACTGGCTGCTCGACAAATTTATCGCGTCCTTTATCGTGATCATTGTCATCATTTTCCAAGAGGATATCCGTCGCGGCTTGAGCGAATTTGGCAAGACGGGATCCCTTTCGACGGCGACAAACGACAACGACCGGCTCGCGACATCGACGATTGAGGAGATCGTCAAGGCGGCTTCATTGTTGAGCGAGCGCAGGATTGGCGCGCTGATCGCGATCGAAATGGATGCCGCACTCGACCAGTACATGGTCGAGGGGATTCGCATCGATGCGACGATCACGAAGGAGCTGCTTGTCTCCCTGTTCATACCGTACAAGGCGAACCCGACTCATGACGGTGCCGTGATCATTCGGAATCAGCGCATCCATAGCGCCGGGTGTTTTCTGCCGCTTTCGTCGAATGACCGGATTGACAAGGCGCTTGGCACGCGTCACCGCGCCGCGATCGGGCTCAGCGAATCCACGGATGCGGTGATCGTCGTCGTCTCGGAAGAGACGGGCGCGATCTCGGTGGCGCATTGTGAGACGTTGAATAGACGGCTCTCGACGGAGGCGCTGCGCGATTATCTGCACAAGATGTTTGTCCAGACGCGTTCCAAAGAGGATGATTCCGGCGGCTCCGCGCTCATGCGCAAATACAGGATGTGGAAAAAGAGATAGGATAGTCGGGCAGGCTTTTCTGTCTGCCGAATACATAAGAATCGTGATATGTCAGCAACACCCGTAAGAACATCTTCCAGTCAGGATAATCCGGCACCGGTGAGGTATCGCCGAACGCTCAAGGATCGCATTGCCGACAATCTGCCGCAGAAATTGATCGCGCTCGTGTGCAGCCTTATCCTGTTCGTGATCGTCTTGAGCGACCGCAGCATGATGCTTCAATTTGAAAAGATTCCTATCGAGATGGCGGTGCCTGAGGGATACGTGATGCTCGAAGATCGGCTGCAGACCGTGGATGTGACGCTGCAGGGGCGCGCTTCGATTTTGCGAGGTCTCAAAAGGGATGATATCGGCACGATACGGCTCCAGCTGTCGCCGCGTGAGGGCAATACGCAGGTGACGTTGCAGCCTGCGATGATCAGCCTGCCCGAAGGCGTGCGCATCGAGAAATTTAAGCCTGAGTTCATCGGCATCAACTTGGAAATGCTTGAAAGCCGTGCTGTCGCCGTGACGACGGATCATGCCTTTTCTGGGGAGCTGCTTCACGGTTATCAGCTCGGGGAGATCAAGATCCAGCCGGACACGGTGCAGATATCCGGGCCGCGTTCGGTCATCTTGGAAACGAGTCAGCTCTATATCGATCCGATTGACCTGACGGGCAAGGCATCTACATTTACGATCAACCGGGGCATTGTCGTGCGCCGCACGGGGGCGCAGGGCACGCCGGAGTGGGTCATGCTCAGCAGGGCTGGGATTCATGCCAATGCCGAACAGGTGAACGTCACGGTCAGCGTCATATCGAAATCGAAATCGCAGGTCGTGCTCGGCGTGCCGATCAAGCCGCTCAATCTCAGTTCGGAGCATGAATTCGTGCCATCCACGATTGATCTGACGCTTGTCGGCAGTGAAGAAGCACTCGCCAAAGTCGATTCAAAGATCCTCTTTGTCACCGTGGATGCCGCGTCTGAGGACGGCAAGAATAACCAGACATTGTTCACGGGCGACGATTTCAGCGTTCAGAATCTGCCGGATGGGGTCAGCTTTGATCGGTCGAGGCTGCCCTCTGTCCTGCTCAAGGTGTGGGACAGCCGGGGCAGGACAGACACGGATCGCGCTGGTCATAAGGGGGCGGCGGCCGTGCCGGCTGCAAAAACGCCAGATGCCGAATAACGCGTGATTCGGGGAGGAGTTGCATGCGCAGGCACCGCCATCTGTTTGTTCTCGCATTTTCATGCATGCTGGGCATTTCCGGGCAGGCCTATGCACAGGGGCTGTCTGAACTCCCGCGCCTGATCGGTCAGCTCTCGCTGGAGGATGAGGATGCCGTGTGCAGCGCGCTGGAAAAGATGGGGCGCATTTGCGACGAGAGCTGCGTGCCTTTTGTGGCAGATGCGCTTCGCCATCACGAGCCTCGCGTGGTCATGGCGGCATGCAGGACGGCGCAGGCGCTTGCCAATCCGAGGCTTGCGCTTCCGCTTTTCGAGATCGTGCGCAATCATCCGCTCGATGAAGTCCGCGTCGCTGCGCTCAAGGCCCTGACACGCCTTCAGCGCGAAGGCGATTATGAGTCGCTTTTGATGACGGTGGGGGCTGAAAATTCAGGGGATCTGCAGAAGCGCATCATCCGTGTGCTGCCTGAATCTGTGGGCATACGCGAGGTAAAGCATTACGCGGGCCTTGCCAGAACGCACGCGCTTTCGTCGAGTGTGGCGGCGGCGTATCGCGCGCAGCCGATGTGCCTGCTCGAAACGCTTCTGGATGACCTTTCCGGCGCGCAGTCTGAGGCGGATTCACGCAATATCCTGCGAACGATGCGCCTGCTCCTTGATGGCGCGGATCGCGATGCGCCGATATCGCCCCGGAATGTCGGGCTGCTCTGGGGTTATCCCGAATTTGTCGAAGAGATCGCGCCGGTCGAGGCACGCCTGGGAACGCCCGATGCCGTGCGCTTTCTCCTCACGTATCTCGACCGCCTTTCGGCGCCGGTCATGCTCGATGTGCTGCATGCGCTTCGCGGCGAAGCCGCCGAGATGTTTTCGGATGCCGTGATTGAGAGCGGTTCGTACAGCAGGTTTATGGCAGATCCGGCGTTGAAACGAGCTTTTTTCAGGCTTAAAAACACCTCGGCGCATGCGCGTGAGCTTGCGTTTTCACTGTGGCGTGACCGCGAGACGGCGGCTGACGGCCTGCGCATGCTCGGCGCGTTTTCGGAGGATCCCGATGTCCGTGCGATCGTCCTCCGCGCGCTGGGGGCGGGCGGTGCCGTCTCGCTTCAGGCCATGCATATCGCCGCGTCATCCCCGTTGTACTGGCCGGATCTCGTGCAGATCGTGTCTGCGCATTCGGCAGACGATCATCTCGGCATTTCCTATTATGCGCGGTGGGCGATGGTCGAACACGTCAGGCAGTATCCGGGGCTAGACACGGATGCGGCTTGTGCCGAAGCGCTCGGCGTTTGGCGCGATCCGAAGCGGTTTCACGCGGAACCCGCGCTGTGGCTGATGCAGGCGGCTTCCTGCCTGCCTGATATGATCTCTGCGGCGCAGTTTGCCGGACTCAGGCCCGATATGAAATGCGCCTATCTTCGCGCGTTTGCCGCGCATTTGCCGCCTGAACTCGTCTCGGCGGCGCTTCGTGACCGCGATCAGGCGGTCGCATCCCAGATGCTTCGGCTGCTTCCCGGACGCGGCGATGCGGACAGCCTGCTGCCGGATGCGTTGCTTCTGCAAATGCTCGACACGCCGCTTGTCATTCAGGCTGCGGTGACTGCCGGGCTGCTCGGACGCACCGTGTGTCTCGAAAAACTCCAGTCGCTTCTCACGCATCCCGACGTGCGCGTGGCATACAATGCCCTCTGGGGGCTTCAGAAGATGCATGCCCTTCCCAACCGCGACTGGCTCAAGGCGCTCTATTACCGCGCGCCTGACGGCGTTCTGCGCGACAGGCTCAAGTTCCTCGCCGGATTCGCCCCCGAAAACGAGCATCTGCCGATGTCCGAGCTTTCCACGCATCAGGTGCTTGAGCCGGGGCAGACGCTTCAGATCGTCGATCGCGACAAGCCTGCCGCGCATCAGAACGTGTCGATCATGCTTGAGGATCAGTCCCTTCTGGATACGCAGACAAATGTTTTCGGGATGATCTTTTTGTGAACGCCGCTATGCCTGCGGCATACGCGTCGTCTGTGGCGCGCCTATCGCTTCCGCGATACGCCGCGCTCCGGCCTTTTGAACGCCGCTATGCCTGCGGCATACGCGTCGTCTGTGGCGCGCCTATCGCTTCCGCGATACGCCGCGCCTTCACAGGTCGCTGTATTTTTTCCGCGAACCGCGCGCCTTCGAGACCGGATATTTGGCTGCATTTTTCGCGATCTTGTCGGCGAAAGCCTTTGGCAGATCAACGCCTGCGCGTTCGCAGAAATTCAGCAGGCAGATCAGGACATCGGCTGCCTCTTCGGATACAGCCGTTTCTTTGGATTCCGGAATGTTTTCACCGTCGCGTGTCCATAAGAAGCATTCCAGAAGTTCGGCTGCTTCGACGGAGAGGCACATCGCGAGATTTCTCGGGCTGTGGAACTGATCCCAGTCTCTGTCCTGATTGAATTGTCTGAGGGTTGCCTGCATCTCGCGCAGGCTGTCGTGATCGGTAGTCATGGCTTGCTGAATACGAGGATATATTCGATCTTTTTCATCTTGGTTGCAGGATCGAAACGTTCGACAGATGCAGATGTCACGAAGCTGAGCTTTGCCTTTTCAGCCGCCTGAATGGTCGGTTTCGCCACTCGGAGGAGTTTGCCAGCTTGCATGCCTTCGCCTACGACGATCGCGAGGTGGCCGCCTTTGACGAGCGCATTTGCACTTGCCTGGATCCAGTTGTCGGTATCCTTGAGCCAGGCTTCATAAGCCGCTTTGACCTGTTTGAATGCGCGACGAGAGCCGATCTCTTCTTTTTCACGCATATCGAGATTGAACCATGCCTGTCGGAGCTGCTGTAGCGGCAAATAGTCGTATGTGCCGGGGTAGGGGGGCGACGTGATGATCGTGTCGACGTTGTCGAAATTGGGATGTCGAGCATCTGCCAGGGTGATCATGGCCGGAGCCGTGCCGGGGGGCACGAGTGTCTGCAGTTCGGCAAGCTGTGCCGTGTATTCCTTTGATTTTTCTTTAAAAGCGCGAAGCACAGCCCCGTTTTTGCGCGGAATATAGACGACTTTGTTAGACGTGTCCGAGGCGCGTAAGCTGTATTTGACGACGAGGCTTGAGAAGATGGCCTGCATCAGCGGTTTCAGCTCGCTTTCGTAGTTTCGGATCGCGTCGTGCAGGCAGGCGAGTTCGTCAAAGCAGTTGGTCTTGTACCAGCTTTTGTATTTGAGGATGGCGGGATGCAGATAGACATGGCGTTTGTCATCCATGGCCTGAGCCGCGATCTGGTGGATATCGTCGAGTTCCTTGGACAGCCGTGTGAGCTGTTCCTGGGAGAGAAGCGCAGTGCGCGCAGTGGAGACGAGCGTGGCGACCGGGTTGAGGTCAGAGCCGAAAACCTGGCGTCCGGCGATCAGGGCTTCGACGAGAAGCGTGCCGCCGCCACAGAAGGGGTCAGCAAGCGTTTTGCCGGGCAGTGCTTCGAGCAGCAGACGGGCGGCTTCCGGGTGCAATCTCGCCGGATAGGAATGAAAACCTTGTGTGGCGCGCTTGAATTCACCGCTTGATCTCAGCGCGGTCACGCATTTCTTGCCGAGTTCCATATCGCCTTCGATATGCGCTTTGCCTGCGCTGACCTGACCGCTGATGCGTTTTTTGGCATCACCCAGGTTGACGCGTTTGGGGAGCCCCGTGAGATCCTGAAGATCCCCATGGGAGATATATTCGTTTGAGTGCTTGGGCATAGTATTCCTCGAAGAACAACGCTGATGCGCAGGTCAGGGGCTGATGGACGCGTTTCCCGGCCTGCATGCGTAAAGGGATGGAGTGTCAGTGATCACTAGTCATGATCTGCGGTGGAGGGGCCGCGTCTGCCGAGTTCGTATCTCGCCACTTCGCAGGGGATCGGGCCGTTGTATGTCGGGATGCGTTCGGCCGGTTTCATATGCATATTCTTTTTGAGCAGTTCCGGCACCGAAATGATCGTCAGAGAGGCGTCGTTGAATGTGCGGAGATGTCTGCCCAGCTGGTAATAGAATTCGGGGAGTTCCAGATCATTGACGGTGATGCGTTCCCCGTAAGGTGGATTGGTGACGAGGACAGCCGGGGTTGGTCTGAGCTTGAGGATATCGCCTTTGGAGAACTCGATCAGCTCTGCCACGCCGGCTGTCTGGGCATTATTCTGCGCGATATCGAGCGCGGAATCATCGATATCGATGGCTCGGATAGACGCATTGAGGCTTTTGCGCGTCCGTTTTGAGAGGTCTCTTGCCTCTTCACGGAGCTGGCGCCAGGAAGCGGCATAATCGGGAAAGCAGGGCAGTGTTTCAAAGCCGAAGTGTCTTTGGATGCCAGGTGCGGTGTTTGTGGCGTGCAGCGCCGCTTCGATGGCGAACGTGCCTGAACCGCACATGGGGTCGATGAAACCTGATGTTTCGGGATCCCAGTTGCTGACCGCGATCATGGATGCCGCGAGTGTTTCGCGGATCGGTGCCTGGAGCTGTCGGCGGCGGTAGCCGCGCATATTGAGCGGATCGCCTTGAAGTTCCAGAAAGACTCTGGCGCGCCGCTGAACGACTTGAAGGCCGATGACGATATCTGGGCGTTCCGTGTCTATCGAGGCGCGCTGCCCCCATTTGTCACGCATGTGGTCAACGATACCGTCTTTGAGCTTGAGGGAAAGATAGACGCTGTTTGTAAACTTCTTGTCGTTGACATGCGCACGGATGCAGAAAGTCGATGTCGGCGAGAACCAGGGCTCAAGCGGCAGGTTTCTGCCGAGATCGTAGATGGCATCTTCGTGAGGGGCGTAGCATTCTCCGAGGAGAAGCTCGATTTTGTTTGCGATACGCGACCAGAGGCATAATTTCATGGCCGTTATGAAAGATGTGTCAAAACGGATGCCGCCGGCCGAAGGTGTCGTGTGTTCGATGCCCAGTGCGTGCAGTTCATGATCGAGCTGTGTTTCAAAACCGCGGGCACAGGTCGCGAGAAAGGCATAAGAGTTTGTCATGGATCAGTGTGCAAAAAAGAGAAAAAAAACAGCCGCCGAAAGGCGGCTATTACGAATCGGGACAAACGGGGATATCAGAAGATGTAGATGAGGGCGATCAGACCGGCAATGACACCGCACAGCAATATGATCAGGATGATCCACAAGATTGCATTGTTGTCTGAGTCGTCGTCTATCGGTTCGATATAACCGGGTGTGCCAGGAATATTGGGCAGGCCGGCAACGCCGGGCACGCTGTTATGGGGCGTGGAAGCCATGTTGGGATTTCCAGCATAGACATCCTGTTTGTTATTGGCGGCTGCGCCGACGGGAATCGGTCCGGCATTTCCGACATTAGGCAGATCCTTGAGGAAACCGCTGATATCGGAGATATCGATGGCGCTTGTTTTATCGCTGTCCTGTTCAGTAACGCCTTCACCGGTCGTCAGATATCGCCGCAGATCGTCTGCGAACTCAGACGCGTTGTGCTGACGCAGGGTTGGATCAGCATGGAGTGCACGGGCGATAACCGTCCAGAGCTGATAAGGAATATTCGGCGGCACAGCGATATCCTCATCGCGCTGCGAAGTACGCATATTGAGGAATTGGAGCAGGGCTTTGGCAAATTCGCTCTGCGGCGCATTGGGGGGCGGCGAGAACACGAACAGCTTTTTACCGACAAGCATCTCATAAAAGATGAGACCGAGGCTGTACACGTCTGTCCAGGTGTCTGTTTTGGACTGTGATTCATCCTGAAGCGACGGGTCAGAGAATTGTTCCGGCGCCATGTATTCGGGAGTACCGGCCAGAACGCCTTTATCAAGGTTATCGGCAAAGTCCTTGCCTTCCATGATATCTTCGCTTTCGAGAAGCTTGCAAAGTCCCTGAGCGTCTTTGATCAGACCGAGATCCATCAGTTTGACCTGATGGCTACGCGTGATCATGATATTGTCTGGCTTCACATCTCGGTGAACGACGCCGAGCTGATGCAGACCACCGAATGCATCGCACAGCTGCAAGATGAGATCACAGCATTCGCGTATTGGCCAGACGCGACGGCGCTTCAACGCTTCTTTAAGCGTCATGCCGTCTACAAATTCCATGATGAGATATGGATAGCCTTCCGGCGTGATGCCATCCGCATAATACTTCACAAGGTAATCATTCGGGGGAAGCTCGCGCAATACCTTGATCTCTCGACTGAAACGAATGCGGGCATCTGCCACAAGATTATACTGAATCTTGACCGCACAACCCTGCCCGTTCGGGGCAGTCGCGTAATAGACGTAGGCAAATGCACCCGAGCCAACGAATCGCTCGATCCGATAGCCCCCCGAAAGCGTAAAGCCTACATAACGATTTTTATCCAGAGCCATATCGCTAAAAAATTAAAGAACAACGGAACCGTGTAGCTAATACACACCAACACGCACTCCATATCGTACAAATCGTGTCAAATGGCAAGTATTTAGCGTTTGCCGTTGTCCTTTTTTGATGTGACGATGCCGTCATGGGCTGTATGCATCTGCTTGATCGCTTGAAATTTCAATCGCTTGGTGGCTCTGTGATGCGTCGTGATGCACGCATGATCAGGCCATGGGCAGTCTCTGGATGCGTGCTTTCTGGCGGCTGTGGATCGCGCGTCCCCGGGCATCCACCCGCTGCTACCTGGCACGCGATCAGAGCGGATGACGCGTGACGATATTTGCACTTGCCTGATTGACAATCCTTGAAATTGGCATGATATTTTCTATATTAAAACGGCTTTGAGCCCGTTCCCTGTATGGGCTCAGGCTTTGGCGGCGGTCACGTTTCTTCCGGAGGTATTCATGAAACACTTTATGCCAGCTGTCCTTTTGGCAGGTTCGATGGTCTTTCTTTCGGCGCAAGCTCAGGCTGAACCGCTCAAGTATGAATTGTTGCAGATGCATCTGTCTGATCAGCCTGCCCAGATGCGCGTCATTGCCAATGAAGAACTTACAGACGTGGATGTCGCGATTACGCGTTGTGCGCCTCAGGTGATCCGCAAACACCTCGATATCATGAAAAAGGGGAGCGTCGAGACGCTCAAGTGGATGCAGGCGCCCGGAAAACATACCTGCGGCATCCGTATCACGGCAACAGGTGCTATGGGGACGGTCTGGACGGTCGACAGCGAGCATGAGTTCATCTCGACCAGCCAGATCGATCTTTATGTCAATCTTCGCGAGCTTTCCCCGGAAATGAGCGATGTGATGCTTCGCTCTTCGCGAAAGTTTAATAAGGCATCGATCGTTGTCACGGCTGAGGACGGCTCAAAGATCGATTCTGTCGAGAAGAACACGGGAGCCGTTTCGGAATATCGGATTTCATGGACCCCGAATGGTAAAAAGCCGGCGTTGCTGGAGATCAAGATCGAGGATAACACCGGTGCATGGGCATCCAACACGATTATGTATTTCCAGATTCCCCATACCGATGTCGTCTTTGATACGAACAAGTATGATATCCGTGCCGATCAGGAAGGCTACCTTCAGGAAGCACTCGACAGGGTGCAGGAAATCGTCAGGAAATTCGATCATGTCGCGGCAGATCTTTACATCACAGGCCATACGGATACGGTGGGGTCAGCGGCATCGAACGAAAAACTCAGCATGAACCGTGCGCATAGCATCGCCTCCTGGTTTGCACGGCACGGTCTGTCTATTCCCGTGTATTATCGCGGGGCTGGCGAGCGTTCGCTTGCGGTCAATACGCCGGATAACACGCCGAATGAGGCTAACAGGCGGGCGGTTTATATCCTTTCGAACAACCCGCCGATCGAAGAGAAACCGCTCGGGGCATGGAAAAAGCTGTAAACGCGATCGGGCGTGCGTGTGATGCGCCGGGGGCGGTCTGGGGCTGCCGTATGTGATGCCGGCATCAAGGAGCGTCGAGGGGGTAGCGGCGTATGCGCGCAGCCCTGCAAGCGACGCACGTCGCTTGCTGGGCGAGCACATAGACGCGCAGGGGGAGTCTTCCCCCTGCCAAAAGAATCATCATGGAAACTGCTTTGCGCGGATTGTTTGAATTGAAGCCGATCTGGGGATGATTCCGTAAAAAAAAAAAAAAGGAGGCTTGCGCCTCCTTTGGGGTTATTCTTCGTCATCCACGCAGCCGACGCCGTCTACGCAGGAATGCTTGCAGACTTCTCTGGATTCCTGGGCAACTGTGTGAAGTTTTTTGTCCGTGTGCGGCTGACATTTGATCGAGTACGCGGCGTTTTTATAGCACCTGATCGACACCGGGTTTAGCGGATCGTCGCACAGATTGATGTTGTTGAGGCATTGTCCCTGGTTGATGAGGCCGCGAACCGGGTCTTGATAATGCGTGATGCCGCAGGTCTCGTTTTCGTCGCTGCAGTTGAGGCGATAGACGGTAAAAGGTACCTCATTGCTATTTCTGTAGCAGTAGACGAGCGTGTTGCCGTCACAGTATTCGACGAATGTGTTGGGGATGCATTCTGCGCCCAGCTCGCTTGGCTGCGTTTCGGGCGGGACATCTGGCGTGACAACGGGCAGGCAATAGCCTGTCGTGATGCCCGAATAGCAGATGCCGTCGTTATCGAGGCAGTTGACGGAACCCTTCTGCCATGTCTGGCTCTCTTCGTCATAGAGACAGCCGTTCATGGTGTCGCCGCTGCAAGAGGACGCATCCGTTTCTTTGCAGTTTGATGGCCCTTTGCATTCGCCGGTCACGGTATGGCATCCGTTTTCGCACGGATTCGTCGACGTGATGCGCCAGATCTTGGTGCCATTGTCGTCTGCCGTGCAGGTCTGCAGGACGGAATCGTCACCGTCGCACACGCTTCTTGTTGCACCGGGGTTATCGCAGGATTCGGCACAGAGGGCTTCCGAAGTGTCGCCGGTCTGGAAGGTCACGCAGTGCTGCTCGTATTTGGCGCAGTCGCGTGATGTGTAATATCCGGAGGATTTGTCACAGATCGAGAGTATGTCGTCAACGCATGTGTTGCTGACTTTTTCGGGATTGCAGATCGTGCCGTCTCTGTCGAGATTCTTGACGCATTTGTTCGTCTTGATGTCGCATCCGTCGGGACATGTGATCGTGACTTCGGAGTAATAGAGAACCTGATTTGAGTCATGGGCACATGTTTTGATGAGCGAGTGGTCGTCATCGATGCATTGAACAAAGGATGATTTCTCATCGCATGAAGGCTTGCAGAGGATCTGTCCGGCGCGGTTGACACAGACTTCGGCATCCGGGCATTGTTCGGCCACGACGACGTTGTCCACGCAGCTCAGCTTGATATTGCCAGCGCATTTGAAACCGTCGGATTCTGTTTCGCAGGTGAGTCCTTCTTCAGGGGCGAGTTTGATGCAGTTGCCGTCGGCGCAGCCGTGATGACATGTCTGGACATTGTGGGAAGTCTGATACCATGCGCCTGCCTCGTTCTGAAGGCACGCCGTGAATACTGAGTTGTTGTTTGCATCGCAGCTGTAATCGCTGGCTTTTTCTGTCGGGCATTTGGTAAGGCATTTGGCGGACTGTGTCGATCCCTGATATTTGCACATGCCGGGATCGCATGTCTCTGTTCGGGCGATGGGAGGGCCGTCCGGCGCATTCGGATCGTTGTCGCAGTTTGTCGCGATGTCGCCGTTGCATCCAGGGGTGCATGCCGGAGCCGTGGAGTCTGAGTTGCATGCGCAGACGAGCGTCGCCCATGTGCAGATGGCTGATATCAGAAATACTTTTTTCATATATTCTCTTAGGGATGAGGCTGGGGCAAATCTGCCCGCTGTAGCGTGTGAAATGTCTGGGGCAAATTTCTGAAAGAAATCCAGATATCTATATCATGAATCGACGGCTTGTTCAATAACGCCGTGACCGATGTGCGACATGTGGGTTATTGCTCGTTCCATGAATTCTTTGAATGATTGTCAGATATTGTGCGCTTGCGGCATAAAAAAGCCGGGCGTGATGCCCGGCCGTTGCATCGCGAGACGCGTTATTTCTGTTCAAAGGCGATGGCCTGGTACTCGGTACTCGGGGCGTTGGCATCATTGATCTTCAAGCCGGCATCCGAGAGCGTGAGGATATAGGCATCCTTCGAGAAATTGGATGATCCGAAGTAAAAGCGGCTGTTGTAGGGGGTATTTTTCAGGTTGCCTGAATTGCCAAAGGATTCATGGTTGACGCGTCCCAGCAACGAGAAGCCTTTCTTGGTATCGATGCGATAGACGGCGATGCATTCTTCTTCCTTGGCGCTTTTGTACGTGGCAGGGAAAGAGAGCAGGCCGGAGCCGGGATGGAAATTGACGAGGTGGTGATCTTTGAGCGCGGGGATCTCGGTGAATTTCGTATCCTGGAGGAAGGCGAGGTTATGCGTGCGCACCGGATTTGAAAAATTGCTGACATCGAATATCTGAAGCTGCGGTCCCGTCATGTTTCCGAACGTGTCGCCGTCGATGCCGAATGCGAGCAGGTGGTCGCGGTCGATCGGATGGATATATGTGGAATAGCCGGGGATTTCGAGCGTGCCAGGATTGACCGGGTTAAACGGATCGCTCATGTCGAGCGTGTAAAGCGGATCGACCTGTCTGAAGGTCACGATATACCCTCTGTCGTCGAACATTCTGACCGCATAGACATCTTCGCCGGGCGCGATGTTGCTGATCCTGCCGATGGACTTGCTGATGTCATCCGAAAGATCGAAGATGTTGAGCGTGACACCGCTCCATGAATCCTGGCTCACGACGCGGAGGAACCCGTCATATTCGCTCATCCAGAACGGGCTGTTGATCGTTCCGATGACCTGTGTCGCGCCGACGTATTGGATGGGGCCTGCATCCTTACCGAGGCTGAACTGATGGATAGGGGTGACCTGATTGCACATTTCCCACATGCATGCGGATTCATTTTCAAAAGAATTCTCTGCGATGAACAGGTTGTCTGTCGATGCGTAGGCGTGTGATCCGGGAGCCGAGATCGCTGCCGAGGTGAGGGCGTCGAAGTTGCTTCCCGAAAGCTCCACCGCAACAGTCAGTGTCTGCGAGGCTTGGGCGGAATAGGCGAGATAGATATCTGAGCAGCTGAACAAGGGCTTCTGGCCGTTTTCGTCCGAATACTGCGGCAGGATATGATCATTGAGCTTGTCGCCGTAATGTTCTTCGACCCAGCCTCGGATGATGGGCAGATAATCATCGATATATTGCCGACGTTTGTCGGAAGAGTAATTATCGCCCCAGCCGATCTCGCTGTACTCCGGGATGCCCGGAATATCCGCGAGATAATAATTGCTCAGGTCGCTGAAGATGCTTCCGGATGAGGCATTGATGACCAGGATGGCCTTGTGATTGACCATGCGTGCGGTTTCTAGCTTGCCGTCAAACGTGTGCCTTTTGAGCAGTGCAGGCGCTGCCGGGTTGTGCACGTCATACACGCGGACGTGTGTCTGCTTGAGGCCGTCGTGCATCTGGATGACATCGAGCACCAGCAGGCGCTCGCCATCAAGGAGCAGGTTGGTGTCGAGAAGCTCGGATGTGCTGTCGATATAGGGCTCGATCGTGGCATACAGTTTCGCGCTCTTGACTGGCCAGATCCTCGAGACCATGACCCTGTAGTTCGATACGTGATACAGGTATTTGCTGTCGTTTTTGGTCGTGTCCATCTCGTCGACATCAGATTCCTGCGTGTTTGTCGTCGTGAATGACGGCGCGATCTGTCCCGACGGGATGGTTGCCTTGCCGGTAGCGGTCTCATCCGCGCTTATGTAAATGTCGGGAAATAAGGAACTGCTGTGATAGGTGTTGTTGTATGAGAATCTGTGGTCGGCGAGTTCGCGGGCTGCCGCATCCAGGATCGCGGACCGGTAGGTCTCGCATGACTGGCATTGTGTCAGGCCTTGCGAGTTCCTTTCGAAATCGACGGGGATCGAGGTGTAATCGCCGGGCGTGATGTAGAAGATCTCATGGTTCGAAGAGTTTGCAAAAGGGAACGGATTTTCAGTGCATCCCGATGCAGCCAGCGCCATGACGCTGAGTGCGCACAAAAACAGTTTCTTCATAACAGTGCTCCAGAGCTGAGGGAATCCAACGCGATATCAATCGGCATAACTCCGGTATATTAGCACGCATGAATCTGATGTAAATACTGTGCGGTCTTTTTAGCGGCTATGGCTTGCGCCATACGCCGCTTTGTCGGCCTATGCGCCTGCGGCGCATACGGCCTTTGGGACACACGCTATGCACTTGCGTGTGCATACGCGCGTGTCATCCCGGCTCGCGTGTCCGCGAGTTATCCCTTGGGCGCGCGTGTTCCGTGATGGCGCCGCCGCGCTGCGCTTCATGATGCGGCGCTTCGGGCATCGGGGCGTGTTGCAGTCGCAGGCGTGTGCCGTGAGTATGCACTGCGCGGCGCTTCGGGCATCGGGGCGTGTCACCTCATCATGTCGGCGTTCTGTCGGCATCGCCTTCCGAGGTCGCTCTTTGGCGACAGGTCGGCGCATTTCCTGAAGTGCATATAGGCCGCGCTTGGATCGCCGTTGGCTTCATAGATATGGCCGAGATGCAGATGCGGTTCCGCATAGTTGGGGCAGAGTTTTACGGCTTCTTCGAGCCTCTGGATGGCCTTGTCTTCCCGCTTTTGTTGCTGGTAAAAGATGCCGAGATTGTTGTAGCCCAGGCATAGGTCCGGGCCGAGTTCGATGGCCATCTCTGTCTCATCGATGGCTTCCGCAAGCATGCCCATCTGGTAGTATGCCCATCCGAGGTTCACGAATGCCAGCCAGGGGGAAGTGTATAGCGGGGATTTCGTCAGGTCCTTGAAAATGACGGCTGCGTCCTCGTATTGTTCCA
Source organism: Pseudomonadota bacterium (assembly GCA_017555665.1). Classification (GTDB taxonomy): domain Bacteria; phylum Myxococcota_A; class Bradymonadia; order UBA4248; family UBA4248; genus UBA4248. Next base: position 28,249 of record JAFZFY010000027.1, read on the forward strand.
GATGCATATAGGCGACGCCGAGATTATTTCGGCATTCGAGCATGTCCGGATTTGTCTTGAGCGCGCGCTGGAAATGCTTGACGGCTTCCTCATACTGCCCGCGGCCTAGACGGATGAAGCCCATCAGGTGGTTCGCTTCCGCATGGTCCGGGTCGGATGCAAGCACGAGGGCGAGCTGGCGGATGGCCTCCGGCGTCTTGTCGTGCTGGTAAAAATTCAATGCCATCTGGTAATCGGTATCGATCTGCTTTTCGCGTTCCGTCTGCTTCTGGCTGCTTGCGCAGGCCGCAAGGGACATCAAAAACATCGTGAGGAACAGGAGCAGGGTGAGTTTTCTGAACATGCGAGCCGCCGTGTCTGAAAATCCATGGGGAATCTTGAGCCGGTTGTTCCCTGGCATGAGATGCCGGGACTGCTATTTTTATCGAACCTTGTCCCGGTGTCAAACCCTTAGTCTTGCCAGTATCTTTATTTTAGAGTAAAATTATAAAGTTTGATGCGTGCATGTCCTGGGCGACCGGGACGCTGCGTGCGATGTGCAACACCAGCTGATGGAGAATAAATTCATGGGCGATGATGATCTTCAGTTAAGTCAGGCGTTAAGCCAGTTGTCCAACGCATCCGATATTATTGCGGATGAAGAGGTTGAAGAGGTAGCGCGAGTGCGAAAGGCACGCGCTGGCGTGACGGAACATGCCCGTCAGAGCGGCGATTGTGTCGGCAGTCTGCTTTCTGGGCTTCTCAGTGAGTCGAACGATGAGATCGAAGCCGAGAGGAACGAGAAAGAACGACGCGCGCGCGAAGCACAGGAAAAAGAACGTCGCGAACGCGAGGAGGCAGAAGAAAAGAAACGCCGTGAGATTCAGGAAAAAATGGATGAAGAGCAACGGCTCATTGTCCAGAAAGAGCAGCGTCGCTTGAAAATGATCGCCGAACTCGAGAAAAAACGTAAAAAAGAGACCGGCGAGCTCGCAGAGGAAGAAGCGGCTAAAAAACGTGCGGAAGAAGCTGAAAAAGCCAGGATCAAGGCTGAAGAAAAAGCCCGTGAGGAGGCTGAAGCGGCAAAGATCAACAATGCCAATGAGGAACTCGCGCAGAGCATTCAGGCGCTCAAGTCCAACAAAGAGGCTGCCGCTGCCGAGGCGACTCGGAAAGCCAATATCAAAAAGGGGATCATCTGTGCCGCGATCGCGATCTTTGTCCTCGGCATCAGTGGCTTCGCGTACAAGTATTTCTCCAACCTGAAAGCACCCGATTACTATGTCCTCTGTGCGGGCAATCCCGATGCTGACAGGGCCGAGGTCAAGTGCCCGGTCGCTTATGAGATGTACACCCCCGATATGGATACCGATCTGCCGGCTGCCGACTTTACGGATGAAATGGCGCGCCTCATGGTCACTCAGGATGCTCCCCAAACGCAGTCCAGCGGCAGAAAACATGGACCTTCCAAACCGACAGACGTTTACGGTATCGGTTCGGCTGCCAACGTCTTTGGTACGGGCACCATCGTCAAGTAAGGATCGCCTGTTTCATGTCTTTTCAGTTCTTTTTTGTCCTTCTCTATTTCATCATCCTGTGCATCCTGAGCATTTATGGCGCCCACAGGTTCGTCATGGCCACGCTGTACAGGATACATCGGAAAGATATTCCGAAAGCGGACGGGCAGTTTGAAAACTTACCCCAGGTAACGATTCAGCTGCCCATGTTCAATGAGAAATACGTGATTGAGAGACTCATTGATGCCGTCTGCGGGATCCGTTATCCGAAAGAAAAACTGCAGATTCAGGTTCTGGATGATTCCACGGACGAGACTCAGGAAATCGCTAAGGCGGCTGTCGAACGCAAGGCCGCCGATGGGTTCGATATCGTCTATATCCATCGCGAGAACCGCGAGGGATACAAGGCCGGGGCACTCGAAGCGGGGCTCAAGACGGCATCGGGCGAGTTCGTGGCTGTTTTTGACGCGGATTTTCTGCCGCAGCCGGATTTCTTGGAGCGCACGATCAATTTCTTCACGAATGAAAAGATCGGCATGGTCCAGATGCGCTGGGAACATATCAACCGTGAGTTCAGCCTTCTGACGCGTGCGCAGTCCATCCTGCTTGACGGGCATTTCGTGATCGAGCACACGGCGCGTAACCGTTCCGGGCGCTTTTTCAACTTTAACGGCACTGCCGGGATCTGGCGTAAATCGACGATCGCGGATGCCGGCGGCTGGCAACACGACACGATTACTGAAGATCTCGACCTCTCCTATCGCGCGCAGTCGAAAGGCTGGCAGTTCATCTATATCAACGAAGCGGCAACGCCTGCAGAAGTGCCGGTCGAGATGATCGCTTTCAAGACGCAGCAGCACCGCTGGGCAAAAGGCTCGATCCAGGTCGCCAAAAAAATTCTGCCAAAGCTGCTCCGAAGCCGTCTGCCGCTCAAGGTTAAGGTCGAAGCCTGGATGCATCTGACGAGCAATATCTCCTATATCCTCATGATCATCCTCTCGTTGATGATGCCGCTCACGGTCGATTTCCGCGTCCATAACGGCTGGATGACGAGCCTCTTTGTTGATCTGCTCATGTTTATCTGCGCGACGCTCTCGATCATGATGTTTTACATGCTCGCTCAGCGCGAAGCGCGCAAGCAGTCGCTCGGCACACGCCTCGCGTATCTGCCGCTCGTCATGTGCCTCGGCATCGGTCTGAGCGTCAATAACTGCCGTGCCGTGATCGAAGCGCTTGCTGGTTATAAGACCGGGTTCGTGAGAACGCCGAAATATGGCGTGAAAAAAGTCGGCGACAGCTGGAAAAATGTAAAATACGGTTTCAAGATGAACTGGCAGCCCTGGGTCGAAACGCTCATCGGGCTTTATTTCGTGGCCGGGATCGTGCGCGCCGCTTGGGTCGGGGCGTATGCTTCGATCCCGTTCCTGTGCCTGTTCTGTGCCGGATATCTCTACGTTGGGCTAGGTACTTTCCTCGGTCGATCTGGCCTGTTCTCTAAGGCAAAGCCCGTGGATGTCGTTGCCTGATGATCTCTAAAGCCGCATATCGGATGCGGCTTTTTTGGGCTCTGTTCGGCGACTGTGGATATGGCTTTTCTAGTCCTTACCCGCCGTTTCGCTGCACCCTCTCCTGGTTGGAGAGGGTGCGCTTGCGCGCACCCATATTCGAGTTGCCAATGATTGTGTCTTCAAGCGCGTATAGCAGAGCCTTTAGAAAAGATCTTTGAGGCGGTCATGCAGGTCGCCGGATCCTTGGAGTTCATACAGGCGCGGTGATGCGGTGAGATCTGTCTGGTTTTCAAAGCTGATATCGATCGTGACGAATTCGAGCGGCTCCGCGCGGTCGACCTGTTCGAGCCATTCGATGAGGACAAGGGCATCGGGATCTTCGACCGCATCCCAGTAACCTGTCGATTCGAGTTCCTCGAGCGTGGAAAGCCTGTACAGGTCGAGATGGTGGATGGCTTTGCCGTTTGCTTCATAGCGGTTGATGATCGTGAATGAGGGCGAGCAGACATGAACGTCGGCTTCCAGATAGGTCTTGGCGATGCCGTGCACGAGCTGGGTTTTGCCGATGCCGAGATGGCCTCGGAGGGCGATGACATCGCCGGGATGCAGGCGTGAGCCGAGCTTTTCGCCGAACTGGATCGTCTCTTCGAGGGAACAGCAACGTATGGTCATAGGATCTCCAAATGGTTGTTTCGGCCGTATCTGCTTCGCAGATAGGCCGAAAAAAAAGGGCGTATCGGCCGTAAGGCCGATAGCCCGTTCGCAAAAAAGCGCACTGGCGCTGATGCGGCATCTACTTTATTTTGACGAAACTTTATATTCGAAATCGCGAACGACTGCCATGTGCTGCATATTCGTGGCACCAGAGTCTTTTGCCTGTGCCGGAGCGATCGCGGCGAGATCGGCTTTGCTGTAGACGCGCGTGTCCACGACGTGGCCTTTGGGATAGCTGCGAGATCCGATGACTGTCGGTGTCTCGAATTTGCAGAAATCGGTGCTGCACAGCAGGTAATCGTACTGTTTGACGCGTTTTGCGTTCGTCGTGTACTTGCCGTTCTGGTCGATCGGGAAATCGGACGCGTTCTTGCCGACGGTGAAGAGGCTTCCGAAATTGGAGCGGATGGGTGACCAGTTGACCTGGTTGAAATCGCCGCCCATCACGACGTAATAATCGCGGTCGTCCTTGGCGATTTTCTTGTCGATCTGCGCGCGGAGCGGCCCCATTTCCTGGGTGTTGCCCGATGTGTAGAGATGAACGCTGACGGCGAGCAGGTCGCGGTCGCCCGGGATGTCGATGACTGCCCAGTCCCATTTGCGATCCGAGACCATGTTGGATGTCCAGCTTCCGCTTGAGGTGATGGGATATCTGGAGATGATGCCGTTCGGGATCTTGCCCTCGCCTCGGGCGTAGGAGAATTCATCCCCAAAGGTGTCCTTGACGAAATCGGAGATCGAGCCTTTTTTGTAGTTGAACTCCTGGATGAGGACGATATCGGGCTTGAGGCCCTTGAAGATGCGCGCGCCGTGTCCCGGATCGTAGGACTGCGCGTTGCCGGAGGTGATATTGCCGGCCATGATGCGGAGGTGGACGGTCTCGGTGGATGCGCTTTCGGCGGGCGTATCCGTGTCGATGACGTTGACGATGACGGGATCGTAATCGCGATCGTTGTAGCACCTGCCTGTGCAAGCCTCGGTGCTCGTCGAAGCGACGCGTATGGCGACTGATTTGTTGCCGTCGACCGCGTCATCCGTGTATGCCTTGACCAGTGCGACCTGCGGGGTGTCCCAGTTGCCGGCGTTGAATATGAGTTCCTGAGGGAACACGCGGGCTTCGGAAGGATCATCCGATTCGAACCTGACCGTGACTTCGTCTGTATCGCTTTCGGGTGCTTTGGCGAGCTGAAGGTATAACTCGCCAGAGGTGCCGCCTTCGTGGACGCTGACTTCTCGCGTGCTGAAGATGATGTCTGCATCCGGGGCTTCATTGTCGAGTGTCTCGAACGTGATCGTGCGTTCCGCGAGATCGGCATAATTCGGGTCTTCTGTCTGTGCAGGGCCGAGATGGATCGCGAACGGGACGTTTCCGTCGATCTCGTCATCATCGACAGCGGTGACGATCACGAGCTGCGGGTCATTCCAGTTTTCGGGCGTGAATACGAGTTCAGAGACGGAAGGGACGCCTTCGGTGGCATCATCGGATGTGACGGCGACGCGCACTTCTGAAGCCGGCTCGGCAGTCAGGGCGACGCCGAAAATCTCTTCGCCGCCGTCTTCGCTCAGGGTATAGCCGTCCGGAAGCAGGATATCGAGCGCATACGGTTCGCCTTCGTTGTCGATGGCGGCCTGGGCGGCCTGTATGACGAGGCAGCGGGCATAGCCTGTCGCGGTAGGGGCTGTATTTTCAGGCGTGTCCGCGATGCCGCAGCCGCAGATGCCGGGGCTTGTCTTGTCCGGGTCATCCGGGCAGAAGTCGTCATTGGGATCAAAAACGTCCGTATTCTCTGAGTCCTGGCAGGTGATGAAACGGAGCTCTGATTTGCCGTCAAAGCTCGGATCGGAGCTTGAGACCTTGAACATCAGGGCGACATCGTGTGGGCCGTCAGCCACGTGGTCGTCGATGCAAGATACCTCGATCGTCGATGCATTGGGGAAGAATCTGCCTGTCTCGCGCGCGATGTCGACCGAGACCCTGGCGGGATCGTTCGCGATGACTCGAAGCGTCAGATCGGCACTGGGATATGTGCTGGCGGCAAATGCGAAAACGGCGGGGTCGCCGCCTTCGACAAGCATGACGGATTGATCCGGGGTGACGATCAGTTTTGCCTGTTTGTCATTTCCTGTTTCTGGATCTGCACAGGCTGAAATCACAGCACATAGGAGCGCTGTGGTCAGAAATATCCGGGCTGAACGAATCATGTGTGCCTCCTGTGATCGCGTTTGCGGCATCCTCATACAATCGCGAGTCTGGTTTAGTCCTATATATAATAATTTGCAACCCGTTGAATTTATAAATCTCAGGTCGTGATCCGGTCTTCTTGAGCCCGTGGTTGTGCTGATCATAGGCCGTGATCCGGGCTTCATGCAGCCCGTGGGCGTGATCCTGTCTTTATGGGCAGACAGCCGCCTTTGGCAAGGCTGTGTCGAGGGCAAAAAAAAAGCCCCTGATCGATCAGGGGCCGAAGCGAGTTACGGGACTCGAACCCGCGACAGCCAGATCCACAATCTGGAGCTCTACCGACTGAGCTACTTTCGCCATTGAACGGTAATATGATACCGAAAGCGGCTGCGGAT
>JAFZFY010000302.1 GCA_017555665.1 Pseudomonadota bacterium
GGCACTTCATTGATATCTAAAAGCTTGATGAACATCTCCTGCTCATTGATTTCCGCGATAGATTCATCGCGGATATAAGCGATATCGCCATGCTCAGTATTCCGTTTTGATAAATTTTTAGTGCCCAGACAACAGATATTGCTATATTTTTCCAAAAAATCTTCAATGATATCAGTGACGCTCTCAATCGGTTCTGCGCCATTATAGGTGACTGAAACATAGATTTCTTCTATGTTATTTTGCGCATCCGGCTGTCCGAGTTCCTCTAAGCGTTTGCAAATCTCTGCTTTATCGCCGCAGATATTTTCCATTTTATGGAATGTAGGAATCTCGCACAAAGAAACCGTCCTGTTTGATTTGCCATCGAACACGATCTCGCACACACTCTTTTGCTGGCCGGCTTCGCCAAACCCCATCGCAATCGGAGATCCCGAATAGCGGATATACTCGCAGTCACCGACCGCCTGCGGCACATGAAGATGCCCAAGCGCGACATAATCATATACAGCGCTGAAGATGCTTGCATTCACGCCGCCCAGCGTGCCGACATACGTCACACGAACGCCGTCATCCTCAACCATTTTGCCGCCTTGCACGAACAGATGCCCCATCGCCACAACCGGAATATCGCGCCCCGCGCGGATCTCTTCGACCGCCTGCGCCACGAGATCATAATGACGCGCAATGCCGTCCGTCACCTTCTTTTCGCGCGTGCAAATATCCTCGCCAGCCTCGGAGGTGCGCACATCGCCTTCGGCGAGGTAAGGCACTGCGGCGACGATCAGCTCATCTGCGCCGTCCGCATCCTTCAAGACGACCACTTCATCTTTAGGATCGCCATTCCTAAAGTTAAAGCGCGCCTGACCGACCACATGGATATTCAAGCTTTCCAAGACCTGTGACGGCACATCAATAAATGATGTGCTGTCGTGATTGCCTGATGTAATCACGGCATGACGACAGCATGTGCCATTGAGCTTTTTGCAGAAATTATAATATTGTCTTTGCGCGATATGTGACGCATTGGATGTATCAAAGATATCGCCTGCCACGAGAAGGACATCTATCTTTTCCTCTTCGATTTTCCGCACGAGCCAATCTAAAAACATTTCATACTCATCATCGCGCTGACGCTCATGCAACGCGCGCCCCAAATGCCAGTCTGATGTATGCAAAATGCGAATCTGATGTGACATGACCTCGTTATACCTCCATGCGAAAGAAAACAAACCCGAGAAGCCAAATGAAAGCAACCCAAAAATTAAAACCTGTTTAATGTGTTGGGTAGACTATTCATCTTTTCGATTGTTTGTCAACACTTATTTTGAACCATTCCAGGGGGGAAGATAAAAATGCACCATTCCCCTGGTAGCTAACGCAACCGTGGACTACAAACGTCAAAGCCCTACGCGCTATTTTCTGGCTATCGTCTCTCATGTACTGCTACCGGTTGAATCATAACAAAAAATGCGCCGGCGTATCGGCGAAAGCTGATAGCCCGGCGCCCAGGCGGCTGTATGGGGCAAAGCCCCATAAGCCGCCCCAAGCCAAGCCCACAGACAGCACAAAGCCTATCCGTTCGAGCCATCACGCCTATCATACCACATAAAAATCCCCTGACCGCAAATTACACCACCAAGCCGCATCATGCCCGCGCAAGCCGCCGCACACGCGCCCTTGCACATGAACGGAGCTGCACAGACATCAGCATTTGAAACAAACCAGCGCACGCGCCGTTGCACATGCGAGGATCAGCCATGCACAGCGATCCACGAAAAGGCACGCGCCGTTGCACATGAAGGGATCAGCCATGCACAGCGATCAACGAAAAGGCACGCGCCGCTGCACATGCGGGGATCAGCCATGCACAGCGATAGACGAAATAGCACGCGCCGTTGCACATGCGGGGATCAGCCATGCACAGCGATCAACGAAAAGGCACGCGCCGCTGCACATGCGAGGATCAATCCGAGACGAGCACGGTGATGGAAGCAGAGCCGTTCGCGCCCGTGCCGCTGCCGCTACCCGCGATGAGACTGGTGCTTTCGAGCTTGAAATTATTGTTCGTGAACTTGCCGCCGGCCTTCGTGTATGCCGAGGTCACGCCGGTGAAGACATAGCCGGAGCCGCCGCCGCCGCTCGAATCCTGCGCCTGCCCGCTCGCGCCGCTGAACCAGCCGCCGCCGCCGCCACCGATATGCTTGCCCGTATCGGCGATCGTCGACGCACTCGCCGTGCCGAATTTGCAGACCGTCAATGACGTGCTGCTGCAGCCGGACGCGCCGCCGCCAAGCGCCACCGTGTCACCGCTGTTGCGAACCGCCCCTGCCTGCCCGATGCTGCCGCCACCGTTGCCGCCTTTCAAGATCACGTTGGCGAACACCAAAACGTTGACATACCAATAGCCGCCGCCGCCTCCGCCCGCCGTGATCACGCGATATCCCGGCGCAGTCGAGCTGATCCGGATATCTGTGGCGCCGCCGCCGCCATATCCCCGCGCGATCGAGCCGTTATTGCCCGGAGAACCGCCGTTATAACCGCCGCAAGCCGCCGTCGAACAAGCCTTGCCGCCGCCGCCGACATACACATACGCCGTCTGTTTCGATGTCAGCGTCAGTATGCCAGACGCATAGCCGCCGGAACCGCCCGCCGGCTCCGTGCCGCTCCCGCCGCCCCCTGCGCCGCGCACGGTCAGACGATATTTGCCCTTCGGCAGCGTCAGGCTCTGAACGCCACCGGTATAGCTGAACGAACGATCGCAAAATGCCTGATAATTAAAGCTGAAACTCGTTGTCAGCTTGTCGCTTGCCCCGTTCATCGACAGCTCAAGACTGACTTTGGCACCCTTGTAATAGCTCTTGTCGGGCACGAACGACTGCGTCGGGCTCACGATGCGCACGGTCTGCGGTGTCGAATAGTTGGAAGGCGTAAACGTCAGCCGCGTCGGGGACATGCTGATACCGTTCGTCTTGCCGGTAAGAACCGCGCCATCCGCATCCGTCAGCTTCAGATCGACATATACGGTCTTGCCGGGATTGCCCTTCAATGACACCTGGAACGTATAGGTCTTTGCCGACGAGCTGCACACGACGGACGACGGCTTGTTCGACACCTGAATGCCCGTGCAATAGCCGTGATAACACACCTGCCCCAAGCTAGTGCAGTTCACCGCGCCGCTGCCGCACGCGGCATTCGTGTCGCGGACACAGATCCCGTTGCCGTTGCCGTTCGTCTCTCGATGATAATCCGTCTCACATTCGTTCGCCGAACACTCGCCACCCGATGAACAGACGCCGCTGATGGCGTGATTAGACGTCGTGCAATCGATACACGAGCTGCCGCAGTGCGTCTTGTCATTCTCGCACACGCCGTTCCAGTCGCACAGCGTCTTGTCGCAAGCCGTCTGCACGCAAGCCCCGTCCAGGCATGCATCGCGCCCCGTGCACGTCACGCACGCATCCCCGGAGATGCCGCACAGCGTGTCCGTCACGCCCTGCACGCAGACAGTCCCGTTCAGACAATACCCTTCCCCGCATCGCGACACCTTGCACACCCCATTCTCGCAAGTGCCATCGCCCCACCCCGCCTGGCCAGTGCAGTCCTGCGCCATCACGCCGCATCCCGTCACGCTGTCCGCCACACACGCCGTGCCATCCGAATGCTGCCCCGCCGGGCAATTCTCGCATGCGCCGCTCATGCAAAGCATCCCGGACGCGCATGCATTTCCAACAAAACCGCAGTTCTCCACCGTGTCCGGCTCGCAAGTCCCCTGATTGCCATGCGTCCCATCCGGGCAGTTCACACAGTCGCCAAGCTCGCATGCCTGATTCGGACCGCACGCGTTGACCGCCGATCCACAGGCCTGCCACAAGTCCTGAACGCATACGCCCTGTTCCCCGTGGAAACCGATCTCGCACCGCACACAACGCCCGTCCGCACAGATCTGGCTGTCGCCACATGCGTTGTCCTTTGCGCCGCACGATGCCCACGTGTCCTCCACACAGACCCCGCTCTCCCCATGCAGCCCGAGATCGCAGTAAGCACATCGCCCGTCACGGCAGATCTGGTTATCGCCGCACGAAGTGTCCCCGGTACTGCACGACAGCCAGCTGTCTTCCACGCAAACGCCGCCCTCCCCGTGGAAGCCGCTGTCGCATAGCGCGCAGTTCCCGTTCACGCATATCTGGTTCACGCCGCACGGGTTTCCCACGGCGCCGCAGTCCGCCCACGTATCCGGCACGCACGCATTGTCAAGGACATGCTGACCGGTCGGGCACTTCATGCAAAGGCCTTCCACGCACCGCAGATTGACCGGGCACGCATGCGCGGCATCGCAAAATTCAGCCGTCTTCTCCACACATACGCCATCGATCGCCTTCTCATCCGCCCCGCAGTCCACACAGGCCCCCGCCTCGCAGACCTGGTTCCCGCCGCACGTCGTCTCCTCGCCGCCGCACGCAAAAACGCTGTCCGGCACGCAATTATCGTCATGGCTGTGATAACCTGCCCTGCACTGCTTCGGCACGCATTTGCCCGAAACACACCACCCCGACTCCCAGCCGTCGAGCGTCGTGCAGTCCAGCACGGCATCGCCGCATTTCAACGCCGTATCCGCCACGCAGATGCGCCCCTCGTGATGCATATTGTCCGGGCACGCTTTGTTCTCGATACTATCCAGCGTACAGCCCGCAGCCGCAGCCGCCAGACCCACAAAAACCAACCATTCGATACGCATGCACATACATTCCTCTCACGCTCATACGGCAAAAAATGCCTCCATAATTCTACATTAATTTATGAAATTCTCAACTTCCCTATACTATCTATTCGCTCGCCTATCTCAAAATCTATTCGCTCGCCCATCTCACAAGCACGTGTCCGCTTCGCCTATGTGCGTCCGCAATGCGTCCGCGCATACGGCTCGCAGTCGGCCTATCGCTGCGCGATACGGCCCTTTTGTCGCCCGCTATCGGCTCCGCCGATACGCGTACGACCACACAGTTGCACCTCCAAGACGCCCCCAACGCCCCAATACAAGCAAAACCGAATAAAACCTAGCTTTCCGCATCGCCATTTTTTTTTGCATTTCAGGGTAAAGAAAGATTGATTTTTTATGTATGTATAATGCATTCGATTTATAACCTACTAAAGGATGTAAATCGTCTAACTTTAATGGCTCACAACAATTTGCGATTCAAACAGGAGATGCATATGGACTTAGAGCTGGTAGAGTATTTTCTTTTAGGATTCGGTGTAGTATTCGGATTATGGCTTGTAGTAACAATCATTGCAGGCATCATATCAGCAATAAAGAAGAAAAAGAAAGAAAAAGAGCATGCGAATTAAACGAAATAGAGGCAGAACCTCTCTATAAGCAGGCATGTAATAAGTACAATAAACTCATGACGGAGTATATTAAAAAGCTGAACCTCCCCCCAGTCATTATATATGAGGCATATTCTGATAAGGTTGATAGCCCACATGCAGGTGGCGTAAATATTAAATTTATATGTACAAACCCTGAATTGAAAATTAAGTATGTATATTTTAAAATTAGGGGATATAATCGAGTAGACGACCCCATTCATCCGAATAATCCAGATGAAGAAGATGAAGACCGATTTGACGCTAAACTTAGAAGTATGGGACCTTATCCGGACAAAAGCCCTAAGACTTTTAATGAATTAATAGAGCTAATTGACAAGTATAAAAGCAATCGCCGGTTTGATTGTGAATATCCCGGTTGGGATAACATTTTTAATTTCAAGTCGCCACCTGAATATGTAATAATCTCTAAAATCAGAGTTGTTTACAAAGATAATTCAGAAGAAACATTTATAAGTCAAAATCTGAAAACTGCTTTAAAAGATCCAGTTCCTCAACCTCCAGATAATGACTACCACTTCGGTGACTTAAAGAGAGTGGAGAACAAGATTACTTATCTTCGCTCATACATAGATAACCCACCATACTATAAATAATACTCTTTATCACTGTTCATTGTTCCTCATCAGTCGATTGCGCGGCGTATCGAGCCACAGGCGAGATAGCACGCGCTCACAGAGCGTATTTGGGGGAGACGCATGTCTCCCTAAAAAGCTCGCCCAATTAGATATGAAGGTAAATAACATAGCCAAAGAGCCATTCTAACTCACATCCTCAGTGCCCAAACCTACGCTTTCATCGCAATCTCTACCCATCTTCGGCAGAACGCAACACCGTAGCGACGCACCGACTTCACATCAGGATAGCGTTGCATAAATCCCTCGGCGTATTCCTGATCTTCAATCTGTTGCAAAGCCTCGCCGGCGAGTACGGCCAGACGTGCATGGATACGCGATTTCTCGTCATCCGAAGCTGCGTCAAGTTCTTTATATTCCCGCGTGATGCCGAGTTTGTTGAGTCCAGACACAGTCACAGATTTAAGCTCTATCACAAATGCACTGTCCCTATAGCGAACTGCGATATCCAAACGCCCCGAACCATATTCGATATTAGATTCGATATATCGGTTTGCCGCTCCCAAAAGCCCAAGCAACATGCCATGATAAAACGACTCCACGCTGTCGAAATAACTCATGCATTGTAATGCCGCCGAAAGCTGAGCTTTGGCGCGTTCAACGTTTCCATCCCAAAAAGCATCGCTCAGTTCGTCGACATCGAAGGCTGGATTTTGGTCGGAAAACCAACGCCCAACCTCAATCGCAAACACTTCCTTGACCTCGCGATTAGGTATCGCAAGTTCGCATTTCCACGAATCCCCCGGAAGGTCTTCAGCGGTCACCGGCTTGAGATATCCGCTAAAAGTCAGCAGACTCCAAGCATTCTTCGAATCGTATCGCAAATCCATCCATGTCAGAAACTCGCTGACGCGTGCACGAATCGTCTCACCCTGCAAAAGTTCAAAGCATTTTTGCCGAATGTTTTCATTCTGCTGAATAACGCTCTCAACCACAGCATTGCCACTCGTGTTGAGCCAATACGTCCGGTAGGGCAGTTCATCACCCTCAAGGAGCGCACGCGTACACATAATCACACTCCATGGGTTGTGCGCATGTCGCCCGCAAAAATTATAACCGTCATAATTATATTCAAGCATCGGGTAATGCTCGTCGAGATCGAAGTAATGCAGCATTTCCTTCACTTCCGACGGCTCAAAACCAAAGAACTCGCGCTTACCAGCGCTCATAATTGTGTGACATTCTACGTTATTGAGCCCCGACAGGCTGGATTCCTTCGACACACGCAAACATCCCGTGATCACACCGCGCTCCAGATACGGATTTGTCTTAAGCGCACTCGACATGAACGTCCGCAAAAACGTGAGCATTTCGTCGTAATAGCCATGCAAAAAAGCTGACTGCAACGGCACATCATATTCATCGATGAGAATGATCACATTGCGATTGGTAACGTCGTGAAGAATGCCCGACAAAAGGGCAATCGAATCTGCCAATTCCTTTTCGGATGCTGTACCGCCATAAAAATGTTTTATAATCTGATGTCGTTCCTCATCAAGTACAAAACTGGAATTCTTCCAAGCCCAGTCGCAGAGCTCGACCATCACACGAACTTTGTTGGCCAACACACCGAGGGCTTCTTCAAAACTATGCTGAATCACATCCTTAAGCGTGACCCAGATGACAGGAAAAGCACCGAGCTGCGCCATGGCTTCAGCATCTTGCGACACTTTGAGCTTTTCAAAATAATGCCTGTTATCGACAAGATTTCCGTCACGATCAATTCGGTACTCGAAAAACGCCTTGAGCATCGACATCATCGTCGATTTGCCGAAACGTCTCGGCCGTGTAAAGAGTACGACCTGCTTCATTCGCGCCAAAAGCCACGGAATCACGTCGGTCTTGTCGATGTAGTAACCATCGTCATCCATGATTTTGGTAAAAAAATCAGTTCCCGCGATGGGATATTTTCGTTTTTCCGTCATATCAGCACTCCGAAGCAACACGCGCGTAAGGCGCCGTGTGTGCATTATAACAGGAAATATGGAAATGGCGAGTATGAATGTCCCCCAAAACCGCTATGGAATCAAGGAAAACGCTGCACGGGCATGGCAGGATCATAGCCGAATGCATTGCGCAACTCTGGTGTTTTCTGAATGAGATCTTTCGCCTCCTGCATATATTCATCCCATTTTTTGTCGGATTTGAGCTTTTTGAACTTATCGGCTGCCGCATAGGGGATCTGTCGCAAATACCAGATGTGGAAGAGCCTTCTCTCATCATAGTCGCTAAAAGTATAATTTGAAGAATTATCAGTACGATTGAGCAAATGCTTCTTAAGTTTTAGATATACAGCCGAACTCTCGGCCACGTCTGGCGAGAGCCTGAGCCAAGTTTTATAGATAGCAAGATCGTAGAATGTATTTTTGATCATCTCAATATCAAGCGCTCCATTTGCAAGACTGAACGCTGTGAGGGCAACCACGACTTTATCGACAGATTCCTGATACGGGTCATCAATACGACAGGTTCGATAAGCGCACCAATCTTCCCCTTCGCCAGTTACTTCATACGCACAATATAAATATTTTCCATCATCATACCACTCCGTATCATCTAATTCTTTGTCGCAAAGCGACAATATCTTATCAAATATATAAAATTTATCTGCATTTTTGCCCTTTTCGGCGAGTATCTGTTTTTCTACTTCTTTTTGAAGATCATACTTCGGAAGTGCTTCAATCAACTTTCTGGCATGCGCAATCGCATCCTTAGGTAATTTTATATCTTTATTATCCAGTGATGATATATAATAATCCAGTTCAGAGACGCGCTGATAAGCTTCAACTGCGAGCAGTTTATCAGAAGCCTGTTTGCCCGAATGATTACCCGCAGCTTGCTCACTCATCTCCCCTATGCGAACAGCAGTGTTGAGCAAATCCATAGCTACATCATCTAATTTCTCCCCAATATCTGGCACCGCATATCCTTCGTCATTCCAAGCGACTTCATAAAAGAGCGAATTCACCGAATGCAGCACATCTTTATATAATTTTATTATTTTTACAGTCTGATCATTTTTTGCATCAGCCCCGTCCTGATATAAGCGTGCAAGTCTCATTGAATTTTTGAAGCGGAACAAGCCATGTTTACTTGTTTGTTTTTCAACTTTTGAATTGACATCAAGCGCCCGCATATACCAAGTTACCGCATCGCTTTTTTTGTCAAGTTTGCGCATGATGTTTGCAGCTCTTTCGGCAAACTTGCGTGCATTCTCAAAATCGTTGGTCTGCATATAATGCAGATATCCCTTTTCACTCATCTCAAAAGCTTTCTCAAACCAGTCA
>JAFZFY010000303.1 GCA_017555665.1 Pseudomonadota bacterium
GTTTTCTTAGCGCCTTTTTTTTTCTATCCCATAAGCTCCCAAGTAGCCGCCCATGAACCACGTCACCTCGCCAGGTCACCCAACGCCGCTCGGTGCCACGGTTTCCGCCGAAGGCATCAACTTTGCCGTTTACTCGCAGAACGCCAAACAGGCTTTTCTCGATCTGTTCGACACGCCGGAAGACACCGAGCCGTCAGACCGCATCACGCTTGACCCAAAGCGCAACCGGACCGGCGATATCTGGCACATCCACGTGCAGGGTCTCAAGTCGGGGCAGCTCTACGGATGGCGCATGGACGGCCCTTACAAGCCGCTCATCGGGCACCGCTTCAATCCCCACAAGCTCCTGCTCGACCCCTACGCGCACGCGGTCATCGGCGGTTTCGACATGTTCGATGACGCGCTCTATGCGTTCGACAGACACTCCTCGCTCAAGGATATATCCTACTCTTATATGGATAGCGCGCGTGCGACCGCCAAGGCTGTCGCCGTGCAAAGCGCCCCGATGGATTGGGATTACGAGATGCGCCCGCGTTACGCGCTCTCCGAAAGCGTCATTTACGAATGCCATGTCAAAGGCATGACCGCGCATCCCTCGTCGATGTCCACAAAACCCGGCACTTTCCTCGGGCTCATCGACAAGATACCGCACCTCAAGTCGCTCGGCATCACCTCGATTGAGCTTCTGCCGATTGCGCAGTTCAACGAGCTCGAGCCCCCGACGCTCATCGATCCGGTCACGCATACCATCAACCGGAATTACTGGGGCTATGCGACGCTTGGCTTCTTCGCGCCGCACCAAGGCTATGCTTTCGACCGCACGCCCGGCGCCGTCGTCACCGAATTCAGGCAGATGGTCCGCGCGTTCCACGAAGCCCAAATCGAAGTCATCCTCGATGTCGTGTTCAATCACAGCGGCGAAGGCGGCGAACATGGCCCCTCCATCGCGTTCAAGGGCTTTGACAACGCCGTCTATTATATGCTCGAAAAACGCGGCAAATACGCGAATTACACCGGTTGCGGCAACACAATGAACTGCAACCACCCGGCCATGAAGCATCTCATCATCGAGTGCCTTCGCTATTGGCTAGTCGAGATGCACGTCGATGGTTTCCGCTTCGACCTCGCGACAATCCTCGGCCGCTCGAACAAAGGCGAGTGGATTAATGACCCGAACTTGGGATTGCTCAGCGATATCGCGGACGACCCAGTCCTGCGCGGCTGCAAGCTCATCGCCGAAGCCTGGGATGCCGGCGGCCTCTACAAAGTCGGCGGTTTCCCCAAAGCATGGGCCGAATGGAACGGCAAATTCCGCGATGACGCGCGCCGTTTCTGGCTTGGTTACGACGACACCGCCCTGCCGCTCGCGAGACGCATCGCGGGCAGCAAGGATGCATTCGCAGACAAGCCCAATGCGGCTCAGAGCATCAACTTCATCACCGCACACGACGGCTTTACGCTCCGCGACCTCTGCAGCTATCTCCACAAGCACAACGAGCGCAATGGCGAGCAGAACCGCGACGGCATGGAGGACGGCACGAGCACGAACTTCGGCGTCGAAGGCGAGACCGACGATCCTGCCATCATCCGAAAGCGAATCCAGCGCGCCAAAAACCTGATTGCCACGCTGTTCGTCTCACGCGGCACCCCCATGATTCTCGGCGGCGACGAAATCTGGCGCACGCAGAGCGGCTCCAACAACGGCTTCTGCCAAGACAACGAAGTCTCGTGGGTCAACTGGGACAAAACGCCGCAGGCCGCAGAAATGCTCAACTTCTGCTCAAAAATGATCGCGCTGCGCAACCGTTTCAAAGCCCTGCGCTACACGATGTTCGCCGATCCCAAGACCTGCCATCCCAAAACGGACAACATCCGCTTCCACGGCATCCATATCGACAAGCCCGACTGGAATTCCTATTCCCACTCGTTCGCGTTCGAACTCTATGACGGCGCGCTCGGCCCCCGTTTCTACGTCGCGATGAACGCATGGAAAGAGCCGCTCGAATTCGAGCTACCCAAACGCCTCTGGCAGGTCATCGCAGACACCTCCAAAGCGCCGCCGTTCGATATGATTGCCCCCGAAGTCGCGCCAATTCATCAGCCGTCCAAGCTCACAGTCATGCCCGACAGCGTCGTCATTCTCATTTCTTTCGGCTGCGCGAAATAAAATCACATCGGGCACGCCGCTATGCCGTTGGCATACGCGGCGCATCGGGCGCGGCTATTGGCCTTCGGCCAATACGACGACGCCCTTTTCATTATTTTGAGGTACGGCTTACTCAAAGCTGAGACGCCCCACACTCGCTCAAAGTTCGGCTCGCCAGGTACGCAGTCTGCGCGCAGTAGCCAGGTGCAATCATGTTGACGAATATCTGAACTTGCGGCAAAATTTAGGTTGGAAAAGCGTAATATCACGCTTATGGCTTGGTATGGAGGGTTCATCATGAAAAAAATATTATTAACTCTTTTGGTTGCATTCTTTGCTCTTCCATCCTGTTCAAACGACACCAAAGAATGTTCCGAACAACCCAAGTGTCCCCAATGTGAAACCTGTGAAACTTGTGAAGTCTGCGCAGAATGCCCAACATGCAAAGACGGCGATGAATGCCCTGATTGCAATACCGATGCGCTCAACAGCCAGTTAGCTTCATGCAATAACGAACTAACTACAACAAAACAAGAGCTCAAAACCCAAAAAGAAGCCAACGAGAGTTGTGTGGGCGATTTGGATAGCTGTAATGCAGAAAAAAACGAATTATCCGCAAAACCTCGCTCAAAATCCGGCTCTCGTCTTATATTCAAAGAACATAAGATGGCTGATGGAAGTGTATATGTTGAGCCATATCCGTATGATACAAAATTGCAAACAACATGCACTTTTACACAAAAAGAATTTGGCTTTTGCTGTATTGCATCAATATTGAATATTAGCTGGGAAATCACGACATTCCGGTCTCTATATTTAGATAGTTCATGCTCAAAGCTTATTGCAGACCTTACACCAGAAGAACGATATGGTGTACTTATCAATAATTGTCTGAAGGTCGGACAATTGGTTGTTAGAAATGGCGCATATAATTATTGCACAAATGAATACAACAGCCAAACGTATTTCAAAATTAAATCAGTATATACAATGTATAAAAAACAAAATGATAATTGTGTTAAATATGAAGGCGACTATCCGCTGGTTGAATTGGAACCTGTATCCTTAGATGAAGTAAAATCCTACTTTGTCTGTGAAGAATAATCTCAAGCAAATCAATAAAAGCTGCATTTCGGAAGATGTATATCGTAGCTTATCACAACAACATATTTATGCAGTTTATGCCCAAAGTCACCGCCCCGCGTATCGCGCAGCGATAGCGGGCGGCACGGCGGCGTATTTGGCACAGCCAAATAGCGGCATAGGGGGCTTGCCCCCCTCACAAAACATGATCATATAGGGAGAGCTTCAATGGAAATCTTCAACAACACCACAAAGGTCGTCAAACTGGAAGGAACAACAACCAAAGAAACGCTTTGAGCAGTACACATAGGTGCGTGAACACCAGCAGGATTTGGAGGAACTAATGCGTCATGCGTAATTGAGAAGTCCCAAGACGCAAAGGAAGGTGATTAAATGACTGATTTGGCAATCCCCAATAACGCAGACTTGTTGACCAAAAGGATTGCGGAACTCATCGAGAACTCCCGGAAGCACGTTGTCGCTCAGGTCAATTCTACAATGGTACGAACCTATTTTGAAATAGGACGACTCATTGTGGAGAATGAGCAGCAGGGAGAGTCCAGAGCGGCGTATGGCAAAGGTTTATTGAAAGAGCTGTCACAGAGGCTTACCACTCGATTTGGAAAAGGCTTCTCCGTCGATAACCTTGAAAGAATGCGGAAGTTTTATGTTATCTACGGCTTGAACAAATCCGCAAATAAGTTGCGGAAATTGTCTGACGAAAAATCCGCAAACGGTTTGCGGAAATTCGCTTTTGAAAAATCCGAAACACTGTCTCGGATATCTGCAAACGAGGATGCCGCTTCGACACACTGTTTTATGCTCAGTTGGTCGCACTATCTTTTCCTAATGGGGATCGACAATCCAGATGAGCGGAGCTTTTATGAGATAGAAGCCGAACAAGCAAATTGGTCACTAAAAGAAATGAGACGGCAGTTCGATTCAGCACTATACGAGAGATTGGCTTTGAGCACAGACAAAGCTAAAGTACAAGTGCTCGCTCAGAAAGGACAAATCATCGAGAAACCGTCTGACGCTGTGAAGGATCCCTATGTTCTTGAATTCCTAGGATTGCCAGAAAAGTCAGAGTATTCAGAAAACGATCTTGAAATCCGGATTATAGACCATTTACAGGACTTCTTGATGGAAATGGGCAAGGGGTTTACCTTCGTAGGACGGCAAGTTCGGTTTACATTTGATGAGGAACATTTTAAGGTGGACTTGGTTTTATACAATCGCCTGTTGCGTTGCTTTGTCTTGATCGATTTGAAAATTGGAAAGCTGAAACATCAGGATCTGGGGCAGATGCTGATGTATGTCAACTATTATGATCGCAACGAAAAGACAGAAGATGAAAACCCTACCATTGGCATTCTACTCTGCAACGAAAAGAGCGACAAAATGGTAGAGATGACACTCCCTGAAGACAGCAACATATACGCTTCAAAGTACCAGCTCTATTTGCCTGATAAAAAGTTACTTCAGGAAAAAATGCTGGAATGGCTTGAGGAAGAGGATAATGCGTAATTCGTAATCGACATGCTGGTATTCCATCCCAAAGCACCGCCTGCGTATCGCGCAGCGATAGCGGGCGTCGCGGTGGCGTATTTGGCGCAGCCAAATAGCCGCCGCACGCAGGGCGTATCGGCGAAGCCGATAGCCCGCGCAAGTAGAGACGTGTCGTGGAGACTGTGAAAAAACGCAATCTTTGGGACACAATTAATACGAATCAGCCAGTCGGATTCATCTGTCAGCCAAATACAGAGCTGAATGATGAACACATCTAAGGGATACGGCATTTCGAGCGTA
>JAFZFY010000304.1 GCA_017555665.1 Pseudomonadota bacterium
CTGGAACCGGGACGGATGCTGGAACCGGGGCGGATGCTGGAACCGGCGGCACCTCCGGTTGCTGCGGCAGCTCAGGAACCGGCAACTCTGACGGCACCGATTTCGGCGGTTCAGGAGGCTTCACCTGCACAGGTTCTGGCACTTCTGGCGGATTTACCTGCACCGGCTTCGGCGGATCAGGGATCTTCACTTTCACAGGTTCAGGCGGTTCAGGCGTGTCCGACGATAATGACGAAACGAGATTCACGGGGATATCAGGAAGCGTCTTGTCGAACAGCTGCGCATCCGGCAGCTGCAATGCGCCATCCGCATGCTTCGGGATTTCAGGAACCTTAGGGATGCTGACTTCAGGCGCCCTGGGAAGCACAGGCTTCGCGATCGGAGGCGGAACCACTGACACTGGCGCGCAACGCGGCATCTCGGCAACACTGATCGTGTCCGGAAATACCGGCGGCGGGGTGATCCGCGTCTCTTCACGAAGCTCAATCGAATCCGGGCCTTCCAGACAGCTTGAAACGCTATCTGATGCCTCGACAAAATCGAGGCTCGACCGGTTCACCACAAGCGTCTCGGACTCATCGTCATCCTCGAACGTCGGCGCATCGCTGATGCCTAACGCATCAAGAAGGGCATCCACCGTGTTCTCTGCCGTCTTAGCCTCTTCCGAAGACTCGAGCACATTCACAGCCGAGTTCGCTTTCACAGACGGGACTGACGCCCCCCCAAGACCTTTAAGCTTGGGAAGCTCAACCTTCTTCGAACTCAGCGACCCCAGCTTGGGAAGGCCAGCCATCGGACTGCCGCCCAGTTTGGGAAGGCCCTTGATCTTATTCTGAACCACTGCCATTCCACACCCTTTCCAATCGATCTCTATGATCAAAATTTATGTCCGCAAAATCGGCACGATGACACTCCTTTTTTCAAATTATTCTATTACGCGCAACAAATCATTATTAATCGACATTTTTTTTTGGCTGGGACGTGACGATTCTGCCGTTCTATTCGGTTCCCTCATACGAACGGCATGGCCGGCGCTATGCTGCGCATACGCGCCGGCTTGCTGAAAATAAAAAAAACCGGCAGGGATTCCTGCCGGCGACGTGATTCATCTCACTTACTAACGACCGCAACGTGACGATATATAGTACCAGTAGTACCCGAGCTCGTCATTCCAGTATTCGCCGTCAAATTTCCAGAACAGGTGTTCGTCATCTGCTCCCATCACCTTGTCGATCATCTGCTCAAACTCATCCAGGGCGTTGGGATCCTGTTCCTTGAGCTCTTCGCGCGCGGCATACTTCTCTGTCGTCTCGATTTCGATATCGAGCGCTCGGTTGGAATGGTCGCGAAGCTCTTCCTGGAGCCTTTCAAGACGCTGCTTGCCTTTCTTGCCGGCATCCACGATGGAAAGCATGCGCGTCGCCTCAAGATCCTGAAGCATGCTCTGACCAAGCGGCGAGTTATGGATCGTCGAGTTAAGCTCGACACGCTTTTTCTCATCGTCAAGCATATCGATATAGGCAAGGCCGCGGCGAAGGTCACGGTCCTGTACGGATGCCTCGAGTATCAGCTCCAGCGTCTGATCATACGAATCCTTGTCCGCATTCTTGACCATGTAAAGGAAGTCATACACTTCCTCCGGCTGGAACAGACGGGACACAAGCGCGTCCACCTGCTGCTTCATCGGCTCATAGGTCGCCTTGTAATCCGTCAGGATGTCCACGACGCGGTCATAATGGCAGTTCGTGTAATAGATCGTTGCCTGCAGAAGCATGGCTTCCGGATAATACTTGTCGCTGAAGTACGGGCTGTTCAGCGTCAAAAGAAGACCGAGCGCCTTGCCGAAGTTATCGACACGGTAATATGCCCAGCTCGCTTCAAACAGCGAATCAAGCCACATGCGGCTGTCGCGTGAGAAGGCATTATAATATTTCAGCGATGTCGACCAGCTGTTCGCTGCCTTCTCGCGCTCGCCGAGCTTCCAAAGCGTCGAACCGACCTGATAGAACACACGCCCCAACGCGGCAATCGTGAACTCGCGGAGACGAAGCTCGTCTGCACTCAGCTTCTCGCTCGCAGCCTTCACATCCAGCCATCTCAGCACTTCCTTAAACGAATCAAGCGCGGGCTGGCCCTTGTTCTGGCGAACATACGTCACGCCCTCAAGATAACGCGACTTCGGATAGTAAGGGCTGTCCTCTTTTACATGACCGACAAAAAACACCACGTCGTCGAGCTTCGACTCGCGATAGGCCGCCATCCCCAGAAGATAGCCGACTTCCGAAAGCATGCTCTCCGACACTTCCGTCGGGAACTTGTCGATGTAATTATCGTAAATACGGCTGTAACGGCGAGGCTCGCCCGGAAGCTCACGGCCGATCAGGACAAGGTACTGAAGCGTGTCATCGAACTCTTTCGTCGTCGGACCATTCTGAAGCACCGCATCAAAATGGTTCAGGGCCGACTGGTAAAATCCCGCCTCGTAAAGCGCACGGCCAAGCTCGAAATTCAGCTGCGGCGCGCCTTCCTGGCTGCTCATCAGCGTGTCATGAAGCGCCTGAGCCGCCTGGATATACTGACCGGATGATATCATCGACTGGGCTTCCGTCAGACGGGCATACACAGGAGACGATGCATCCAGCTGCTCGGCAGGCGCCGCCGGCGACGCACTCCCGCCCTCATCGAAGTCAAATCCGCCGCCTTCATCTTCCGCGCCAAAATCAAACCCATCCTGTGCCTGAGCCGACAGCGGCGCAAATAACATCGCGGCCGCGATCAATGCTGCTCTTAAGCCGAATTTACCACTCTTCAGATGCATACCTATGTCTCCTTAGCTCTCAGCACCGCGCTGAAGATCCAAATACAAATATTTTTTGCCGTAGAATCTACGCCATCCCCTTTCTATCATCACACGCGCCGGCTTGTCAATCCATCTCAGCACAGCGCGCGCTTTCACGGTTACGATTCAGGCCCCCTCACCCGCACCGATCCCCTTCGTGCCTATCGGCTGAATCGCATCCGCCATGCGCCCCCGCAACGGGCAGGCGCATGCACACGCCCGGACCGCATCCCCCGCATGCACATCCAGGGCGCGTCCGCGTTTGGCAATCACGGCAGCGTCAGAATAATCTCGACCCGGTCATTCAGCGGTCGGTTCGTCTTCTTCTTCTCATCGTAACGAAGATTCTCCTTGCCCTTCGCCGTCGTGATCAGACGCTTGTACTCCACGCCCTGGCTCATCAGAAAATCACGAACCGCATCGCAGCGGCGCTGGCTCACTTCAAAATAGTTCTTCGTCGCTTTCTGAACGTGCCCCTCGACTGTCACTGTGGATTCGGGATACTTCTTCGCAAGCTCAGCCACGCGGCGGAGCGCGTCAAGCTTCACGGGAAGGATATCAGCCTTGTCCTTCTCAAACGAACCCGCCAGGATGATCACCGTGCTCTTCATGTCCGTCACGACATATTCTTTGCCCACGATATTCTGCGCCTCTGTAAACAGAGACTTCTGGCGCTCCGCCGCCTGGGCCGACAGGACCTTGCTGTCATACTCAGGCTTTGCAAGCTCGTATGCTTTCGCAAACATCAGGCGCGCTTCCTCGGCTGATGCGCTCGCTTCCTCGCGCTGACCGCGCGCATTCTTCTCGCCCGCCTCTTTCAGCTTCGCCTCGGCCGCATCAAACGTCGCCTTCTGCGTCAGCGGCGCGTCCACGCCGACCGCCTTCTCGCGTTCCGTCATCGCCACCTGAATGCGATGCTCGACATTCGCCATATCCGAGTTCGCAATATTCTCCTTCATCAGAGAAATGCTCTTCTCAAGCCCGTCCTGCTTCGCCTGAAGCGTCTCCATCTGAAGCTTGATCGCATCGTATTCCCTGTCCGCCGCCTCCTTGCGCGCCTTCGCCTCGTTCATCTTGGCATAGGCACGCGCCGTCGCGTACTGGCGCTGCGCCAACGCCGCATACGTCTTCGCCATCGACTGCTCCCCATCCTGCCACGCGTTCACGGCCTGGTTCGTCAGATCGGTGCATGTCTTGTATGCCTCAGGTGCCGCGCCGTTGATATCGGCCGACTCATCGCTCGCACGAAGCTCCTCAAGCTGAACCAGCTCCGCAGGCTTCTCCTGAGGTCCGCATGCCGTAAATCCCGCAAATGCGGCTGAACTGATCAATACCAACTGCGCAATCGTCTTAATCTTCATATCTCATACTCCTCATCTGGGGCGGATTTACTTCTTCATGCTCGCAAGCTTGTTCTGGAGAACCTCTTCCTCGGCCGTCAGCTGCTGCACCGTCGCGTCAAGCTTGCCAAACTCGGCTTTCAGCGATTTCAGCTTCGATTCGGACTCCATCGCCTCCCCCATCACACGGTCGCGCTCAAGGGACGCATCCACAAAATCCACATATACGCCGATCTTCAGCGAAAGCGTCTTCACCTTCTCAGTCTCTTCCTTCCCGATCAGAATCAGCGCTTCGTCAATCCAGCTCGATATCTGCGACATCTCGCTGCTGTAACGCGTCGTATCCATCGTCTTGAAGCGCTCCATGCGATTCTGGTTCTGGCGGATCTCATCTCGATAAACCTGGATATCCTGACCAAACGCGCTCGCAGCGGGGATGCTCATAAAAATTGCCAGACCAGCCATCATGGCCCGGACAGAACGGCTCAAATTCAGCTTCTTCATGCAAAGCTCCTTGACTCTCGTCATTATTAATTGCCCAAACCTGCCCAAATGATCAACTTCTAACACTCCGGACAGACTGTGCACCTACACACACTTCGTTACAGATTTAACGCGAATAAGGCAAAAATTCAATTCATATATCCATAACGTCGAACACGGCGCCACGATTCACCCGGCATCTAAACCATGAATATTTCAACGCCTGTCGCGCCCATGTGCAGTCATTCGCTCCATGCGCCTCCCCTGTGCGGCTTGATAACACACGCCTGCATGCCCCCATCACATCAGAAAACGCCTATGACGCGGAAATGCAAAACACGCGGACACCGAGGCATCCGGGATGCACGCGCGCAAGCAATCCCCCATTACGTCAGAAAACGCCTATGGGCTGGCGCATAACCAACTAACCGCTTATTCCGTCAATATCCAATTGACAGCATGCGCCATTTTGCGACAAAATACAGGTTGTTTTTTGAAGGTAGTGCTTTACCTGATCAATTGACGCCCCATGCGCTGCAGGGGCTCACAGCCTTAGTGAGTATAATTCCATGACGGACGAGCCGAATTCATCGCGCCCCATTCGCACGACAACAGCACGCAGAGGCGCACGGCGCGGACTAAGACGGTCCAAAACTCTCGCGGTCAGAGTCCTGACACGCGATAAAATCGAAGAGGCCCAGCTCATCCTCCAGGCCTTCGAACAGTTCAGGCCTCGCTCCAGAGGCGACTGCAGAAACGCCCCGAGACCATGCCCATGGGTGTCATGCAAATACCACCTCTACCTCGACATCGTGCCACAGTCCGGTTCCATCAAAATGAACTTCCCGGACCTCGAAGTCTGGGAAATGACCGAGACATGCGCACTGGATGTCGCCGACAGGGGCGGCATCACGCTTGAAGAAGTCGGCACGCTCCTCAACCTCACAAGAGAACGCATCCGACAAGTCGAGAGAAGCGGCATCGACAAGCTCAGAGCCGCGCTCGGCGATGAAGCCGACGACGCCATCTTCTCGGATGAAGACGAGGATGAGGATCTTGCAGACGAAGACGAAGACGAGGACGCCGAATCTTAGCATTTCACGGCTCCCCACCACGGCACAGACCGCTTCCCGGAAAACATCCGGGATGCACGCTTGGCGAGTGAATATGGCAGCCTCGATAGAACACGCGCGCGCCAAAGCGCCTCTGAATCTCCGTCACCACGTCATCGACGCGCCCATCCCGCACCATCGGCACATCCGGCTCCGAAAATAACACGAGCTGACGTTGCCCCGATTGTGCCTCCAGCTCGCACAGACGAACCCCGAGCGCATGAACGCCCCGGCTGAACTCAAAATGCTGCGACAAAAGCATCAGAAAATATGCCGCCACGCGCCGGCTCGTCGATAACGGGTCAAGCACCCGCGCCTGATAGGTGTGAACATCCAACGCGCCGTCGCGCACATATACCTCGATGCACCTGGCCATCATCCCCATCTGACGGAGCGACATCACGGTCTGTTCTGACAGAGACTCGATGACCGGCCATACCTCCGCACTGCTGTACACATCCGCCGGTAACGTCGTCCCGTGCCCGATCGACTGCTGCACACCCCTGCCGCCATCCGGCACGACCGGCGTGTCATCCAGACCGCAGGCATTGCGCCACATCAGCGCGCCATTCTTGCCAAACTGGTTCCGCATATACGTCTCGCCGGCACGCGCGATATCCCCGATCGTCTGGATCCCCAGGCTCCTCAGACGACGCGCGCTCGACCTGCCCACCCACAGCAGGGCCGATGCCGGAAGACGCCACACGCGCTCACGGAACATGTCGGGCGCGATCACGGTCACCGCATCCGGCTTGCGCATGTCTGATGCCAGTTTCGCAAACACCTTGCAAAAACTCACGCCGATCGACACCGTCACACCAAACAGACGGCGAATCTCCACACGAAGACGGTCCGCCACACACTCAGCCTCCGCAAACCCCTTCACCTCCAGAGACATGTCCAGCCAGCACTCGTCCAGTCCGAACGGCTCCACGATCGGAGAATATCGCCCGTAATGCGCCCGGATCAGACGCGAATACGACTGGTAGACATCGAAATGCGGAAGCACGAAGCGGATCCCTGGACACTTCCGGGACGCAAGCCAGAGCGGATCCCCTGTCTCCACGCCAAAACGCTTCGCCGCTTCCGACTTCGCCAGGACAATGCCGCGACGCGCCGCCGGATCCCCGCACACCGCCAATGGAAGCCCGCGAAGGGACGGATCAAGAACCGCCTCTATGCTCGCAAAACAATTGTTGATATCGCTGTGAAATATGATCCGCATGACCACCTCCGGCGCGGCCGTATGCCGACAGGCATAGGCGCGCCAATCGCGCGGCCGTATGCCGACAGGCATAGGCGCACCAATCGCGCGGCCGTATGCCGACAGGCATAGGCGCGCCAATCGCGCGGCCGTATGCCGACAGGCATAGGCGCGCCAATCGCGCGGCCGTATGC
>JAFZFY010000028.1 GCA_017555665.1 Pseudomonadota bacterium
ACAAAGTGCGGTCACGGCGGCGCTGATGCGCGTGAACTGCTTGATGGGCTTGCCGAAAGCCGCCGCAACAAAGTGCGGTCACGGCGGCGCTGAGGCATGCGGATTACTTGCAGATATCAGCCCCCAGGGCTTTGGGGACAGGGATGACCACGGTCTCATTGGGACCGGATTTGAGGTCGCATGTCGTGGCGATCCATTCCTTGCCGAGGTTGTCGGCGACCTTTCGGCCGGCATTGATCGTCAGGACGGCTTCTTTGGATTCGTTATACTGGAAGGCATAGAAATCCGTGACGGCCGGCGTGCCTGCGCCGACGGGCTCAAGTTCCGGCTTTGTCCAGTAATAGGCGTTGAGGAATGAGACGTTTGCAGCGCCGGCATTGAGCGAGGATGTGCCGATCCTTCCGGCGAAAGCGCCTGTTTCAGAGGTTCCGGATGTCATGCCGGCAGCAAAGATATTTCGCATGGCGGTGCCGCTGTCGCCGGTCTTGCCGCATGCCGCACCGATGGCGCTCTGACCTTTGACATCGCCGTAAGCGGAGCAGTTGGTGATGGCGATGCGGTTGTCGCATCTGCCGCCGATGCCGCCGACGGCTGTGCCGGAATCCTCGATCGTGTTGACGTTGCCGAACGCGGCGCAGGTGGTGAGGCTGCCGCCGTTGTTGCCGCCGAATATGCCGCCGACTTCGTTCCAGCCGGAGACATCGCCTTTGGCATAGACTTTGGTGTAGGTGCCGTCCGGCTGCCCGACGAGACCGCCGATGCGGACCGCGTCTTTGGTCGTGCCCGATACGCTGCCTTCGGCATAGACATTGGTGATCTCGGACTGCGTTTCATAGCCGATCAGACCGCCGATATTGGCTCTTTCGCTGCTCACGTTGCCAGAGGCGTGGCTGTTGGAAAGCTTGCCGCTGATCATCGTGCCGATGAGACCGCCCATGTTGTTCCGGTTGCCAGATACCGCGCCTGTGGCATAGCAGTTGGTCGTCGTGCCGCCGTACTGACGGCCGATCAGGCCGCCGACTTCCGCGCTGTCGTTTGTCTTGGCATTGACGTGCTCAATGCTGCCTGTGGCGTAGGAATCAGAGAGCTCGAGGAATTCCGTGTGCCCGATCAGGCCGCCGCAGCGATTGTAGCACTCGGTGATATTGCCGGTCGCATGGGAGTTTTTCAGCACATTTTCCTGGACTTTGTTGAACATGCTGAAGTTCTCGTAGCCGTCGAATGCCCACCCCAGAAGGCCGCCGAACTTCTCCATGCCCGGCGCGCCTTTCAGGTCTGCGCTCGAGCTGCAGTCGGTGATGGATACGCCCGGATAGAGCTCGCCGATCAGGCCGCCGGCGATACCCATTCCGCCTTCTTGGCCGGAAAGGTCAATCAGACCGGAAGAGTGCGAGTTTTCAATCTTGATGATCTTGTGATCTGCGGAATTGGAGCATTCCGTGATGCCGAGCATGCAGCCTACGGACTGGAAGAAGCCTTTGCTCGGTGTCGTCGTGATGGTCGCGTTGACATCCACGAACTCAACGAGGGATTCCCGTGCCGTGCTGGTCATGATGCCGCCGATGGTTCCGCCGATCAGGCCGCGTGAGCTGAAGCGCATCTCGGCTTCGCCCTGGGCTTTGGAGACGGTCGCTGCTGCCATAAAGCCGATGAGACCGCCCAGATATTCATATTGGTTGCGGGGGGTATTTTCTGAAATAACTTTTGATTTGTATTTGGTGGCTTCCATCGTGGATGTAAACAATGTGCCTACAAAACCGCCACGGTTGGATCCTGTGTTCGTATATGTGCAATCGAGATCGAGATTGAGACCTCGGATATAGGAATCCTGGATAAATCCAAACAGGCCTGCATTGGATCCCGATAATGTCAGCTTGGCAGTGATGAGCTTGCCGTTGCCAAATATATAGCCTTTGAACGGATTGGAGCTGTTTCCAATGGGATCCCAGGCATTGCTCTCGATCACCAGGTTATCCATGATGATATAGGCGTTGTCCGCGTTATTGCTTCCGGGAACGCCCTCGCCGCTGTATTTTTCGCCTCGGTTGATCGCATTCCGGAAATTCTTGAATTCGTTTTCTGTTTTGATGCAATAGGCGCTGACTGTCTGGCCGTTCACGGTGACCTGCGTGAAATCGTTATCGTCGCACATGTCGGAATCGATCGTGCAGAAGCCGTTGATGCACTGGGCATTTCCCTCGCATTTGTTTCCGCAGTAGCCGCAGTTTTCGTCATCTTCCTTGATATTGATGCAGTTGCCGCCGCATGAAGCCATGCCCTCTTTGCAAGTAAACCGGCATTCTCCGTCCACGCACTGGGCATCCGAGGCATTTTCGTCTTGGCAGAGCAGGTTGCAACCGCCGCAGTGTTCGATGCTCGTGAGATCCGCTTCGCAGCCGTCTTCAAGTTTTTCGTTGCAATCGCGGTGTGTTTCGTCACACGTGATCTGGCAGATGCCTTCGACGCATTTGCCCTCGCTGATGCCTGAAAGCGTCTCGCAGTTCATGCCTGCGCCTGTCTGTTCGTCCAGGCTGCAGCCGCAATAGGTGCTGTCTGATTTGGCATCTGTGCAGAGGAAGTCGCCTGCGGCGATCTGGCATTGTTCGAGCAGCGCGTCGGTGCATTTGCATTCGCCTTCCTGACAGGAAAGCCCGTCGCCGCAGGACTGGAAATTCTGGCAAAGCAAGTCGGCACCGCAGAATTCTTTGTCGGTGGTGGGATCGACACAGCGGCCGTTGCAGTCGACAAGGCCTTCGCCGCAGTCCTGTTTGCATTGACCCTCGCTGCATTTCAGGCCGGTGGCGCACTGGTGCGATTCGCCGCAGCCGCCGCAGTTTTCCTTGTCGGTCTGGTAGTTGATGCACTTGCCGTTGCAGAGCTCGTAACTTTCATCCGGGCAGGCGACTTCACATTCCCTGTTTTGGGAGCAGAATTCGCCTTTTTCGGCATCGCATGCCGGGTGATTGTCGCAGGTGCCGCAGCTTTTATCCGAACTCAGGTCGTAGCATTGGCCGTCGCCGCAGAGCTCCTGTCCGGCCGGGCATTCGGTCTTGCATTCGCCGTTCTGGCAGGTCTTTTGATCGGCGGTGCAGTCGTTATTGCAAGCGCCGCAGTTCTTGTCGTCTGTCTGCAGATTGACACAGGTTTCGCCGCAAGGCGTCAAGCCGACATCGCAGCTGATTGTGCAGACGCTATCCAAACAGATTTGTGTATCGCTGCACTTGTTGCCGCAGCTGCCGCAGTTTTCGATATCAGTTTTGAAATTGAAACATCCATTATCGCATTTGTCGGGATTGCGGTCGTCGCAGATAAAATCGCATTTGGAATCGACGCACTGACGGCCATCGGTGCATGCGTTGTCGCATTCGCCGCAGTGTTCATTTTCCTTGGTGAGATCGCGGCAAGTTGTGCCGCATAGGGTCTGGTTTTCGGGACATTCCGGCGTGACCGGGTCGGTGGGCTCATCCTGGACGGGCTTGCATTCGCCGTTGTCGCATTCCTGGCCTTCGTCGCAGGCGGGCTTGCATTCATTTTTTGTCGGCGTTTCACCTGCATCGTTGCCGCAGGCGGCCGTCAGGCTCAAGGTTGCCAGCGCGGCAATCCATAGACCTGTCTGTTTAAGGTTCTGCATCTTTCATTCTCCTTTGGTTGCGCATAAGCGGATGTGCATGGCGGAAGTATAGCATTTCTATACTTAAAATCTGTGCGATTTTACGCTGTATATACTGTGAATGCAAGTACATGGGCGCTGTGCTTGTGGGCGCGTCTATTCTGCTTGCGCAGAATACGCCGCGTGCGCCGCGCTATGGCCGACGGCCATACGCGCGGCGATGCTTCTAGCTTGGCGCGGGGCATAAAAAACTTGCGCATGAGGGGACAAAATCCATAATACATATTGGTGTGTATCACGATTGCTTTTATAGGCGGTGGATAATGGGCAAGAAAGATATGTATGACGGCTGGGGAACTTATAACGGCAAATCGCGCAAATCGTCCTCTTGGGGCGATGAGATCAAGGGCGGTTGGGACTTGGGTGGTTCTTCATCGATAAGCTTTTCTGCGGACAAAGGGAGCTCCGTGCAGGCGCAGTCCAAGGTGGACAGCAGCCTGAGCTGGGGTGGCGATGCCAAGCGCAAAAATAAAGGCGGCTGGTTCGATACGCATGATGATCACCGCGATGGCGACAAGAAAGATGCCGTGGACAGCAGCTTGAGCTGGGGGGGCGATGCCAAGCGCAAAAATAAAGGCGGCTGGTCTGATACGCATGATGGTCATCGCGAGGGCGATAAGAAAAATGCGGTGGATAACAGCGTAAGCTGGGGTGGTTTTTCGAGCGCAAAGAATAGCAGTTGGTCGGATACGCATGACGGTCATTGCGATGGCGATAAGAAAAATGCGGTGGATAGCAGCGTGAGCTGGGGCAGTTCTGCGAGCGCGAAGACCGGCAGTTGGTCGGATACGCATGACGGTCATTGCGATGGCGATAAGAAAAATGCGGTGGATAACAGCGTGAACTGGGGTGGTTCGAAGCCCAGCGCCATATCGTCCGGAACGAACATAAGTTCTCATACAGATGTCTATTATGATAGAACGCTTTATGAGCATGCATTGTCTGTCCATAAAATCCGAAAGACAATTACAGCTATTGTTGTCGTGAGTTTTGTCATTTTTATTTGGGTAAATGCTTCATTCTTTTCTGCTTTTGTGTCTATCTTTGTAATCGGTGTGCCGGCAATTATATATGTTATAATGAGAAGCAATGTTGAAGAGATGTATGAGGCTTGTTTTTTGCAGCCATATATAAAAAATATGTTTTCGGGCACCTATCATGACTCATTTAAATTGAATCTTATGGAGCCTGTCTCTTATTTTAGTGATTCTGAGGTCATTCAAGCGTGGAGAGATTTTAAGATTGCAGCGATTGCACCGAACATAGATGTTAGCAGTGCAGTTGTGGGGAAGATTGATAATCTTCCTGTTCGTATATATAGTTATCAAATAGGTGCTCAAGAAAATTCGACAACGCAGTCAAACCCCGCTGTGCTTGTTAGACTTCCTCTCAGAGGATTTGTGGAAAATCCCGTAAGAATAAGAAAGTCTTTGGGAAATAAGTTTGCATCTTATTCAGGTGGCTATTCGGCTTTTGATTTGGAAATCAAATGTAAGAAAGACCTATTAAATGAAAAAGCAAAAACATTGGATGAACTGGTGTCTGACGATGACTCTATCGATATCGAGACGGAAGATTTTTATGGAAAGATTATTCAATCGGTAGATTTTTTGAGCTGTGTTTCGGAGGCATTTAAATCGGTAAGTGGCGTTCCGACGCTCTATTTCTATGATAATTATGCGTATCTGTATATGGAAGTTCCCAACAGGATTTATAGCGAGTATGACCGTGGTGAAATGTATAAGGAAGTTGAGAAGCTTGATGCAGACACGGCCATATTTTTGCCGCTATGCAAGAAAATATTAGAGCTCAGTGGCGTGTTTGGTATGAGTGAGCGCGAAGAGGCGTAATTTTTAACGAGCCGTATGCGCAAGCATAGGCGAGTAGAGACGTGTCGTGACACGTCTCTTGCGCAGCATAGCCGCGCCAGATAAAAAAATGCGGCGCGTATCTGCCATGCAGATAGCGCCGCTGCGCGAGGCGTATCGGGCCGCAGGCCCGATAGCCGGCGCCAGAAATTAATCATTCACGATCAGGGAGCCGAAGCCGTATTCTGCCCAGTTGACGAAGCAGTAGACGCGCTGTGCTTTTTCTTTCTTGTCTGCGGGATCGTGCTTGAGATCGAACGAATAGGCATAAGCGTAGCTGCCCTTGTCGAACTTCTTCTGTGCCATGTATTCGTTGTTGCTGTTGCCGGTATATTTGTCGTTGAGTGTGGCGTCGAGGGCTGTCCACTTCTCGGAAGTGATGGGGTTCTGGCTTGCCATCGCGCTCTGGATATAGTGGAAGTGCGATCCGACGACTTTTGCGCATTTCTGGTTTTCGGTGCAGCCGGGCATCCAGATCTGGCCGTAGATCGTGGTCGTGTCGCTGGTTGTCGTTTCGAGGGAGGCCTGTGAGTTGTCGATGCCGCAGCCGAAATCGACGCCTCTGACGAAGGGTTCGCCGGCGACGGGCTCATCCTCTTCGACCTTGACGGCTTCGACCTTCATCTTGGAGGCGTTTTTGATATCGAAGCCAGCCACGTCATCGAAATCGCAGTAAGTCCAGGTCTTGCCTTTGTCGATGCTGAAGCGGTAAACGACGTTGTAAGTCGTGTCGACGGCATCTTTGGCGATGGCGAAGGATGCGCCGTATTCGTCGTTGTCCGTGTCGACGGCGAGCTCGTTATAGACGGCTTTTGTCCACGTGTATTTGTCGAGATCATCGCCTGTGCCGTAGCCGGCTTCGGCCATGACGGCGCCGCATTTGAGCTCTTTTTCGGAGCATCCGGGGACGAGAACCTGGCCGTAGAATGTCTCGGAGGTATCGCCCTGCTTGACGGTCGTGTTCTGCGGATGCTGGATGCGGCACCACTCGATGCTGAGCGCGGCGGGCTCGGTGACCTTGATGGTCTGCGCGCTGGCCTGGCTGAAGGCTTCGTTTTTGTTCGTGCAGTAGGTCTTTGTCTTGCCGCCGTCCGTGCTGAACGCGAAGATGACCTGATAGTCGCCTGCCGCATCGGGCGCGAGCGTGCCGACGAACTCATCGTTGTTGCCCACGTCCTTGAAATAAGATGCCGATTTGAATGTGAAGTTTTCGGGCTTGTCTGTGGACTTGCCGTAGCCGATATAGCCGGTCAGGGATTTGCATGCGCCTTCGGGTTCCGTGCAGCCTTCGACGAGTGCCTGGGCATAGACCTTGTTTTCGGAGCCGACGGTCATGGTTGCCGGCAGGTCTTCGGAAACGATCTGGCACCACTTGATCTCCTGGGCTGGCAGGCTGGCGGGGTCGATGACGTTGATGATGCCTGCATCCGCGAGGTCGAACGGTTTGTTGCCGTTCATCGAGCAGTATTTGCGCTCGCCTTTGTCGAGCGAGAATGCGTAGACGACTTTGTATTCGCCGACGGCATCGATCGTGAGCGCTTTGGAGAACTCGTCGTTGTAGCCGACATCTTTTTCGTAATCGGCATCGACGAATTTGAACTTGGAGACGTCGTCGCCCGTGCCGTAACCGATCTCGGCTTTGAGGCCGGTGCATGCTTTTTCGCTGTCGGCGGCAGAGCAATCCGTGACGAAGGCCTGGCCGTAAATCTTATCGGATTCGATCCCTTTGGCGACCGTGATCGGCGAGGTCATATAGACCTGGCACCACTCGATGGGGTCTTTGATGTGGAGGCCGGACATGTTTTCGGGATTGAAATCGGCCTGGTCATCGGCATCGCAATACGTCCAGGTCTTCTTGTTGTCGACGCTGAAGCGGTATGCGACGCGATAGTAGCCGACAGCCTCGGGGCTGACCTGCGCCATGTATTCGTCGTTGTTTCCGGTGGTGACATACGCGTTGTATGCGGCGGCTGTGTAGGCGAAGTCTTCGGCCTTGTCGCCTTCCTTGCCGTAGCCGACTTCGGCGATGACGCTTTCGCATTTGCTTTCGCCTTCGGTGCAGTTCTCGACCCAGACCTGTCCGTATGCATCGACCTTGCTGCCGAGGCTGTAATCGTAGCCGTCGACGACGGTGCGGCACCAGACGATGGTGTCGGTATCTTTGACGCTCATCTGCGCCGCGTGATCCATCTTGAAGCCGGCCTCGTCATCGAAATCGCAGTAGGTCCAGTTTTCGCCGTCGAGACTGAAGCGATAGACGACGGCATAATCGCCGGCTTCCGTCGGCTTGAGCTGTGCCATGAACTCGTCGTTGTTGCCCGCGTCATAAGCCGAGGCGTTGTATTTGGCTTCGGTGAACGAGAAGCCTTCAGCCGAGGCGGCATTTTTGTCGCCGAAGCCGACTTCGGCCTTGAGATCCTGGCACTGCGTGCCGGTTCCGGTGCATCCGGGGACGAAGACCTGGCCGTATATCATGGCGCTGTCGGTGCTGGCGCGGACCGATAGCGAGGCGGGCGACTGGACGCGGCACCATTCGATGGTTTTGGGGAGGACGATCGGCAGATCGGGATCGGGATCGGGTTCGCTGGCATCCGTGACGACGAGCGTCATGGCATCCGTGACGGAGAACATGACGTCATCCGTCGTGTCGCAATAAGTCCAGGTCTCGCCATTGTCTGCGCTCATGCGGTAAACGATGGCATAGGTGCCGGGATTGTCGGCCTTGACCTGCGCCATGAATTCGTCGTGTTCCGTGCCGCCGCTTCCGTCATAGGCCGTGTTGATGCTTGCATCAGTCCACGCGTAGCCTTCTGAGATCGCGTCCGTGGCGGAGAGTGCCGGCGAGCCGATGCCGACCTGCGCCTTGAGGTTGGCGCAGTGGTTCTGGAAATTGGTGCATCCGGGGACGAAGCCCTGCGCATAGATATGCTCGGAATCGGCACCGGCTTTCGCTGACGTGATGGTGTTGCCGTTCATGATGCGGCACCATTCGACTTTGGCGGGTTCGGGGACGGGCTCTTCGGCAACGGTGACGGTGCCGGCCTGATCGCCGCTGAAGCCGTCTTGCGAGCCGTTGAGGTCGCAGTATTTCCAATTCTTTCCGTCAAGACTGAAGCGGTATGCGACGCGGTATTTGCCCGTGCCCAGAGAGACATCGGCGGCCATGTACTCGTCGTTATTGCCGGCGGCTTCGCCTGAAAATGCCTCATTTCTCTTGGCATCCGTCCATGTATAGGAGGCCGTGTCTGCCGCATTGTCGTCCGCCTTGATGTAGCCGACCTGCGCCTGCAGCCCGGAATGCGAGCCGGCAGATCCCGTCTTGCCTTCCTCGAATACCTGCGCGTAAGCCTGGAGCGATTCGCCGGGCTTGATGTTGGGCTCGACATAGGTGAGCTGGCACCAGTCGACTTCGTCCTTGTTCTCGACAGCGGCGAGATAGGTGAATGTGCCGGCTGAGAGCCGCTTGTCGTTGGCGATCAGGCCGACCATGACCGTGCCGCTGAGGTCGGGGGCTGCTGCGACGACGCTGTCGGCACTGGCCGACTCGGCATCGTAGATATTGGTGCCGAAGAATACCTGGGTGACTTTGGAGAGGTTCGCGCCTTTGATCGTGACTTTGGTGCCGGCCTTGCCGCTTGTGGGATCCAGACCCGTGACCTTGGGCAGCGCGGCTTCCGTGCTGGGCGTGCTGGATGTCGTGCATGCGTTGTACGCGCAGCCGTTCGGGCACTCCTGCTTGAGCTCTGCGCCGTTGGAACACATCAGCAGGTACTGCGCGTCTTCGCTACATTTGTAGCCGGAATAGCTGCATGTCTCGCCAGTCGTTTCCTTGCGGCATGATCCTGC
Organism: Pseudomonadota bacterium; assembly: GCA_017555665.1. Classification (GTDB taxonomy): domain Bacteria; phylum Myxococcota_A; class Bradymonadia; order UBA4248; family UBA4248; genus UBA4248. The sequence goes on from JAFZFY010000028.1 coordinate 9,385, forward strand.
GACACATCCGTTGCTGCACGGCGTTTTCACAATGACGTTGCCTTCGCAGCGTTCGATGGACATATTATCGGTGCTGCATTTGGGGATAGAAAAATTGCAGCTCTCCCCCGGCGTCCCCGGGTCAACGGGCGGGTCTTGATTTTGGGGCGATTCGGAATCTGCGCACGATGTCGCCAGGAGGGCGGCGGCGATCAGCACCAAACAAGTTTTCCAGTTCTTCATGAAGAATCTCCTGCGATGATAATGAAATCAGGCCAGCGTATCGGCCCTTTGTTCGGCAGCCGTGATTCACGGCGTTAAGGCGCACGACTTATAGCGATTTTGTGTGGCAACTGCCATATCATTCTAGGGATAATTTGATTCATGCGCTTGTTTTGCGGGCGTGTTGGGGCGCGGCTATCGCCTTCGTCGATACGCCGCGCGTCGGGCGCGCCTA
>JAFZFY010000305.1 GCA_017555665.1 Pseudomonadota bacterium
AAACAGATAGCCATCATACCATTGTTCGATATCTTGATATTTATCTTCCAATTCATAATAGGTCAGCATTTGCTTGACATCATTTTCCGTAAAACCCCAGAATTCATCAGGGATTTCATCTGTCAGCACATCGATCACACCAGGATTATTCATGCCCGTAAATATAGATTCTTTCGCCACGCGCATGCATCCAGTGATCACACCGTACGCGAGATTGCTGTTGGACTTGAAACCATCGGATATAAAATTCCCAACGAGTCTGACAGTCTGATTGAACAGATCTGCTCCCGGATGCTGAATGTCATAAATGGCAGCCTGCTGCAGCGGCACATCATATTCGTCAAGCAGAATCACGGTTTTGCGATTTGTTGCCTTAAACAGCCAGTCACACATGCGGCCAAGCGCTACTTCAAGATTGCCTTGATCTACCTGTGCGCTCAGAAGCTGCCGGAACTGATCACGTTCAAAATCAAGCAATGCAGGATGCCCCAGCAAATACGCATGCGCTCCACAAGCTCTCCCGAGCTCCACGCGTAATTTGGCAAGCATCTGCTCAAAGGTGTCGTTACGCATATCCTTGAGTGACAAGGAAATCACCGGATATTGTCCCAAATGCTTCAGCACATCTTCGCCGGCATCCATCACCTCGAGACCTTCAAAATAGCGGCGATTATCGACAGGCCTGCCTTCATTATCAAGCCTGTACTCAAAAAACGTCTGCAATGTCCGCAGCATCAGCGTCTTGCCGAACCGTCTGGGTCGCGTGAAAACACATATCTTATCGCCTTTTTCAATCAGATAACGAATGAATCCCGTCTTATCGACGTAATAGCAATGTTCATCCCTGAATACCTTAAAATCCTCAGGCTGTGCCCGAAAGGGTATCAATTTCTTATCTTGGTTCATCGCATTCTCCACACACAATCATCCACATTTCCCCATACCCCATTCTCACCATAACTCGCCTAATTTCAAATGGCGAGTTTTTTTAGAGGTTTGCCCAGCTATCACGCAGCGATACGCCGGCCACACGGCCTATCGCCTACGGCGATACGGCCGCGTGCCGTGCGCTTTATGCCATATCTATAAATATGATTTTCATCTAAAATCATCTGGACACGCAGTTTTAACTCCGATAAGCATCACGCTTCAAATCAAAGCCCTTTTTGATTTGAAGCATCAGCTCACCATATTTCAACTGCAATTCTATGGAAAGACTCTCCGAAATCTTCGCCCTTCCCCTGACGAACAATGTCGCCCTGCTTTCCCTAATTCTGGCGATTATCCTCATCATCCCGTTGTTTACCAAGCGTTTCCGCATCCCGCAGGTCATCGGGCTAATCTTATGTGGCACACTCATCGGGCCGCACGCGCTCAATGTCGTAGACAATCAAGGCGCGATCAGCCTCTTCTCAACGATTGGCCTGCTGTATATCATGTTCACTGCGGGTCTTGAGCTCGACATTCATCAGTTCAATGCCAACAAACAGCGCAGTATTCTGTTTGCGCTTTTGACCATGCTCTGCCCGATTGCGGTCATCTTTCCAATCGCGTACTTCGGCTTTGACATGTCGGCGCTTGCATCTATCCTCACCGGGTGCATGTTCAGCACACATACGCTCATCGCTTATCCCGCCGTGAGCCGATATGGCGTGAGCAATGATGCCTCGGTTGCCGTCACGATTGGTGGCACGATCATTGTCGATGCTGTTGTGCTCATCCTTCTCGCGGTCTTAATCGGGCTTGCGGTCGGCAATCTTACCGCCGGTTTCTGGATTGGTCTTGGCATATCGCTTGTGCTGTTTTCAATATTTATGTTTTTTGTCGTGCCTGCTGTTGCCAAATGGTTCTTTTCGCATTGGCATAATGAGCGCATACAAAGATATATATTTATAATATTTATGTTGATGATTTCCGCGCTTGTTGCGGAGATCTGCGAGCTTGAGGGCATTGTCGGCGCATTCCTTGCGGGACTAATGCTCAACCGATATATTCCCAAGAATTCCGCATTGATGCATCAGATTGAATTTGTGGGAAATATATTGTTCATTCCCATCTTCATGGTGAGCGTGGGCATGCTCGTTGATATCAGTGTGATTGCGCAAGGTCCGGCGACGATTATTCTCGCGCTCCTGCTTTCTGCCGCCGCACTCGGCTCCAAGTGGATCGCAGCCTGGTTCAGCCAGAAGCTGTTCAAATACTCGCGTGCGCAGCGCAAAGTCATGTTTGGATTGAGCAGCGCACGTGTCGCCGCCACGCTTGCGATCGTTCTCGTTGCCCATCGTGCCGGCATACTCAACGATACATTCCTCAATGCCGCCATTCTGCTCATTCTCATCACATGCATCGCAGCAAGCTTCGTCACCGAAAGTGCCGCCAAATCCCTAGCGATTGAGCATGCAGACCGCGCACAACATCACGATGCCGCTGTCGATGAGCAAATCCTTATCCCCGTTGCGAATCCCGATCATGCCGTGCAGCTTCTCGATTTCGCAAATCACATCAAATCCCCGACATCCACGAACCGCTCCACGCTGTTCACCGTCGTTGCCGATGATGCCCAGGCAGAGCTCAAGATCAAAGATTTCCGCAATGCCGCATCCAAAGTCATCAAGGAATCGGATGCCCCCGACAAATTCCGCATCTCAGCGACGATTGATCCCTCATTTGCAGATGCCGTCTGCCGCGTCGCGCGCGAAAAGCATGCAAATATTCTCCTTTTGGGCTGGCCGCATTCCAGTTTGCCCGACAAGATTTTTGGCGAGAAATGGCGAGCGCTTGTGCATCAAGTAGACCGAATGATGATCTGGGCTGATGTGCCCAAAGCGATGACGACACCCAAGCGCATTGCGCTCTTCACGCTCCAATATGCCGAAAATGAGCCCGGATTTGACGAATGGTTCGATAAAGTCATTCAGCTTGCGTCGCAAACCGCGCTCGATATTCATCACTATGGCACCGAATCAACACATGAAGCCATGAAATCAAGGCTTGAAGCGACACAAAAGAATGCCTCGCTGACGCATCACGACATCGAAACGCCGCAGGCTATCCGCGACAGCCTACATCCCGATGACTGGATTATCGCCGTGTCCGCGAGAATCAACACGCTCAGCCATGTCGCAAGTTGTGAATCGATGCCGGCTGCGCTCGCGCGAGACTTTGCAGACCACAACAAACTGCTCATCTATCCTTATCAGCAAATCGAGGTCAATGCTGACCCCGAAGCCGATGAATTTGAGATGGTCTAATCTGCGCATAAAAAAAGCCCAAGGATGCAGTTGTATCCTTGGGCAAATGCGAAAACCGCATAGGTACAAAACACAGGTCAAATGCGGCTAAAGGCTCATCGCAAAGAGATTATTTCTTCTTCTTTTTCGCTTCAGCTTCGGCTTTGGCTTTCTTGTAGGCCTGGAATTCTTCGTATTCGCGCTGGGCAGCTTCCTCTTCGGCGGCTTTTGCAGCAGCCTCAGCCTCAGCTTTCTGCCTCAGATATTCTTCATACTCGGGATCGACAGCCTGATTGTTGCGTGCTGCTGGTGCCGCATAAGAGTCGCCCTTAACCTGAACATTCTGTTGGGCCCTCGGACCATAGCACCACAGGAAGATCGGCCAAAGGAAGATGCCGCCGATGACCGCACCGACCTTGACCTCTTTTGTTGCCTGAAAATGCGTTTCTTCGCCGGTCTCCAAGTCGGTATAAACGACATTATAATCTTCCCAAACGGCATCGCTCAAAGACACCGTCGTCGGTGTCGTACCGACTCTCATGCCATTGACCTTCACTTCCTGAGGTCGGTTAGAGGTGAACGTAACCGCCGTCGAGCATGCAGTGAAAAATGTGAACAGCGAAAACAATACCGCCAACTTGGCTGCTTTTGATCGTCTCATTCGAACTACTCCAAAAAAAGTTTGTTTGTTCCCATATAGGAACTAGCACACGATAACATCCCTATTTTTACACAGAAGAGACTGCATGTCAAATCCATTGGTCTTTTATTTCTGATACAAACCATTCAGCCACAGGTGTTTTCGGAAGTATCTTGAAAATTGTTTTGCAGGCAATCCATCACATTCCAAGCAATACATTACCAATGATTTAAAAAAGATAATTCCAGATATCATCATAAAATCATTGAGATTACATTATTCTATAATATTTCACACAGCATATATCATTCATCGAGGGGGTAGCGGCGTATTTGCAAAGCAAATAGCCGCGCAGGGGGAGGCTTCCCCCTGCAAAATATAAAAAAAAGCCGCACCAAAGGCGCGGCTTAGAGAACTTATATATATATATAAAACTACACGAGTTTATGAATGACCAGTCCGCTTCTAAGTTTAGGCTCGAACCATGTCGCTTTGGGAGGCATGATCTTGCCAGAATCGGCGATATCCATAATCTGTTTCATCGTCACCGGATAGAGCGCGAGTGCGACTTTCATCTCGCCGCTGTCCACGCGGCGTTTCAGCTCGCCAAGGCCGCGAAGGCCGCCCACAAAATCAATGCGCTTGTCTTTGCGAAGATCCTTGATGCCGAGAATCTCATCGAGAATCAGGCGAGAGGAGATGCTGACATCGAGCACTCCAATCGGGTCGTTGTTGTCATAAGTGCCTTCATGTGCGCGCAGGCGATACCATTTGCCATCGAGATAGAGCGAGAATTCGTGAAGCTGCGATGCGCGATATTCGGCTTCGCCCATGCATTCGACATCGAAGTTTTTCTCAAGCGCCTTGAGGAATTCCGCGCTTGTGAGGCCATTGAGGTCTTTGATGACGCGGTTATAATCGAGAATCGTGAGCTGGCTTGCCTGGAAGCAGACTGCCATGAAATAATTATATTCTTCATCGCCGCGATGATTCGGGTTCTGTTTGGCTTTTTCTGCACCGACGAGCGCTGCGGCCGCCGAGCGGTGATGGCCGTCCGCGATGTATAGCGACGGCATCTTGGCGAATTCAGCCGTGATCAGCGCGATATCGGCGGCATCTTTGACCAGCCAGAGCTTGTGGCCGAAGCCATCAATTGGCGCGATGAAATCGTATTCGGGCGTCGTCGCGGCATAACGCATAATCAATGCGTCGAGCACACTATTGTCGGGATAGGCGAAAAAGACGGGCTCGATGTTCGCGTTGTTGACGCGGACATGTTTCATGCGGTCTTCCTCTTTGTCAGCGCGGGTCAGCTCATGTTTTTTGATGACGCCATTGAGATAATCGGCAACATAAGCGCCGACGACGAGGCCGTACTGCGTCTTGCCATTCATGGTCTGGGCGTAAATATAATACATTTCCTGATCGTCCTGGACTAGCCAACCTTTATCTTGGAACATCTGGAAATGCTGTGCCGCGCTTTCATACACACGGGGATCATATTCACTGGTGCCGGGCTCGAAATTAATTTCGGGCTTGATAATATGATAGAGCGACATCTCGTTATCGCCAGCTTCCGCGCGGGCTTCTTCGGAATCAAGCACATCGTATGGACGGCTTTCCACTTTTTCGACGAGATCTTTGGGAGGACGGATGCCTTTAAACGGTTTAATGACTGCCATATATATATTTCCAATGATAAAGAGTAGAAGGATGCCGCAGAATTTATTCTGCATCTATAAAAAATGAGGTGAAAATATAAATTTTCACCTCATCCGTTCAGAGCCGCGCCAGATTATTTATTGACCTGGAATTTCGTGCAGCCATCTTTGAAATAGCCGACGATCTGTTTTGCAGCGGCGATACCGGCATTGATATTGGCTTCAGCGGTCTGTGCACCCATTTTCTTGGGTGTCGCAAAGAAGCGGCCCTCGAAAGCCTTGAAAGCATCGAGTGCATCCGGCGCGATATCGGTCAGATAGAGCAGGTCAGTGCGTTCCGCCATCAGAGCGATGAGTTCTTCCTCATTGATGACTTCTTTGCGCGCGGTGTTGACGAGGATGCCGCCTTTCTTCATGCTGCCGACGAGATCCTTGCCGATGCTCTTCTTGGTCTCTGCGGTTGCGGGGATATGCAGGCTGACGATGTCGCAGGTCTTGAAAAGGTCTGCCTGGCTGTCCACGGCGTGCACGCCGGCGGCCTCGATAACATCTTTGGGGCAGAACGCATCATAGGCATAGATATCCATGCCGAAGCCTTTCGCGATGCGCGCCACGTTGCGGCCAACATTGCCGAACGCCAAAATGCCGAGTTTTTTGCCGAGCAGTTCCGTACCAGCCGCGCCCGTGAAGAACTTGCGAATGCCATAGACGAGCATACCGAACACGAGTTCCGCGACCGCATTCGAGTTCTGCCCCGGCGTATTCATCACGACCACTTTGTGCGCCGTCGCCGCATCAAGATCCACGTTGTCATAACCGGCGCCCGCGCGCACACAGATCTTGAGCTGCTTGGCTGCATCCAGAACTTCCGCCGTCACTTTGTCAGAACGAATAATCAGCGCATCCGCATCCGCAACGGCATCCAGAAGCTGCGACTTATCCGTATATTTCTCAAGCAAAACAAGCTCATGTCCTGCGGCCTCAATCTCCTTGCGGATCCCATCCACGGCGACTGCGGCAAACGGCTTTTCGGTGGCAACGAGTACTTTCATCCTGACTTCTCCTGACATTTCCAGACCTGCAATCTTTTTTATGACCGGCTCATTCCGATACATTCAACAGGCCCTTAACAAAATGCCGAAATTCGGCACAAAAACTTTGCTTTCTATAATCTGTTCATTGATAAACGTAAATACAAATCTTCTAAATAATAATAATCACATGTCCCACCTATACGCACACGCATATATATAATTTAATTATGATTTCATGTGGTCTGATGTGTGCCTATGCGCCTGCGGCGCATACGGCACACGATGGGCGCGGCTATCTGCGATACGCCGCGCAAGAGACGTGTCACGACACGTCTCTACATGGGGTGCGCCTATGCGCCTACAGCGCATACGGCGCACATATCATTACATAATAAAATGTGTCGCGGCACCACGTTCGGATGCGGGTGATTCAAGTCCTGCCTTTTTGCCCGCCTCGATGCATTTGAGCAGCCAAGCCATGTTGTGCCCGATGTTACGCATCGTCTGCAGCCCCTCCAGGTCGCGTTCGACATCTGCCGGCGTAAAGCCGTGCACCATGTTCCAGTATGTCGAGGAAACGACAGGCATCTCATTGATCGTGAAATACTTGTTAATCGTGTCGAGCGTCGCCGTCGTGCCCGCCCGGCGAGCACATGCCACGGCGGCCGCCGGCTTATAACGAAGCTTCGAGCCGGCAGAGAAAAACAGGCGGTCGAGGAAGCTGTACAGCGTGCCGTTACCAGATGCATAATAGACCGGCGAGCCCGCGATAAACGCATCAAATTCATCGAGACGCGAAGCGACCGTGTTGACCAAATCGTCGATCACGCATCTGCCGAGTTTTTTGCAGCCGCCGCATGCCTGGCAGCCCTTGATCGTCTCGCGGCCAATCTGAATGATCTCGCTATCAACCCCTTCATCTTTCAATGTTTTGGCGATCTCTTCAAGCGCGCGTCCGGTGCAGCTGTTCTTCTCAGGACTTCCGTTGATCATCAATACTTTCATATCATCCCCTATGTCAAATGCCCCAGACCTGTCTGCACCACGCACACAAAGCCAAGACACCATACAAAAAAGCCCGGGCACACCCGGGCTTATAAAACATTCAGAAATGCGCGAAATTACTGCACATGCGCAGTCAGATAGGTGCTGAACGCGGCGTTGTAGAGCTGGCCGACGAGAGCATCAAGCGCTTTTTCGGCTGATTTTTCGGAAGCACCAATCACAGTGATCGGATAAATCGTCTCTGCGCCATTGTCGATCTTCCAGGAGATTTCGGCTTTGCCAGTGATCATATAGCCCTTGAGTTTGTCTTTACCGATGCAGCTCAGGTCAAGCGAGCGGATCGAGAGCATTGCCTGCGATTTTTCTGCGGAAACGACATTCGCGTTGTCACCGTGATGCGCAGCATAGTTGAAACCATTGCGGAGCGTGGCTTTGAAGGCTTTGACCTTTTCGCCGCACACAGAGAACTCGTCGGCAACGCCATCACTATTCACCGTGAAGTTCGCCATATCAGCGGCCTTCAAGGGCACGGGTTCGGGTTTGAGCTCGGAAATTGCGCAAGCATTGAGAGAAAGCGCCGCAACAGCGATCGCGGAAAGTGTCATGAGTGATTTTTTCATTATGTCCCCTTAAAAAAACCAAAACGTGCAGAATGCACAGTCCACATCCGCCCTAAGCGGAAAACACGATAGCCGAATCTAGCAAACAGACCACATGATGTCAACGCCCTGCGCATTTTACGCAAGGCCTCACGACAGCATCAGCCATCATCCAACGCGCGTTAACAATAGTCGTTACAGTCCACGCGTTTGACCTGCAAAAACTTAAGTTTGTTCTGTTCCGGTTCGCCAAGTTTGTGCACGCCGCACTGTCCCGGCGCAAGGCACATCTGATTCTGCTCGCACGTCGCTTCGCCGCATGGACAGCCTTCGGGCTTGCTGCAATACCAGCCCGGCGCATTTACAAATTCATAGCTGGCATAACACCCATATCCTTTCATTACCACATCAACCGGCAAAACATGCCCATCGCATTCAAGGCGGCCATCCTTGGGGTTAAGCGTGTTAAACTCAGCGCATTGATCGCTGCCGAGACATAAATCGGGATAGCAAGTCGAATCACCGCATTTACATCCCTCCATATTCAGACACCCCCATCCAGCCAACACCTTTACCGCCATCCATTCGGAGCCATCACCAATCGAGGTCATCGAAAATGAACATCCGTATCCTTCGCCTGGTGCCGGCTTGCCCGTACCACAGGTACACGCACTCATTCTGTACCCCGGACGATCTATATCAAAATCATTACCATCGTAATCTTTCATATACCCATCTTTAATATTTACCATCTCATCGCCACATTTCAATAAGATATCCCCATTCTCATTTTTAACGATTTCAGCCTTAGAATTCGGCACAAGCTTGTTGTTTTTACATTCTTCACCTTTCGCAATCTGTGACTTGCCGCATTTACATTTACATTCTTTTTTCTCCCCCCCCTTGTTATCTTTGGGATTCCTACAATCACAGAGCTGTTTTTCCTCAAAGCACCGATAGTCGGCTTTCGCCGCACATCCCGGAACATTCTCGCCCAATGTTAAAAAATACCCTTCTGGCACAACAATATCTTTTGCCTTCTCAGGAGCCTGTTCTGCATTATTATCTTGCTGCGCCACAGGTTGAGAACCATCCGAAGGTTTTATTTCATCACATTTCTCATTAGACGTTTTATTTTCATACATATAATTTACCCATGACTGATAATATGTATAATTCTGTCCATCCACTGTACAACCCTCTGGCTTCATACAAATATCTATACTCTGCCTACATCGACATTCATCATTCTTTTCTGTAAGAATCTTCTCGCCACATGCGCACTGATTATTTCTACAATACTCACCGCAATTATCTTCATTACAAGTCTCGCTGGGTATGCCATGCCCGACCCTATAAGTATCCCCTGTGCATTCGCCGTCCAGCTTGACTTTTCCTGCACCGCAATCACAACCCTCGCTGAGTGTACAAATCCAACTCGCATCAGCCGCAGAGCAGATTCCCGAATTGTCATCACGATTGCAATTGGGAATATATGATGTCGGCAATTTCTTCCCGCCGAACCGATACCCAGTTCCCAGCGGGAGCGGCTGTGCAAATGCGAGCCGTGTCCCCACACCCGCAATATTCCCCTTGACCGGGCAGCCATTCGGGTCGGTGCACCAGTGCCCAACATCCGGCACACATTCCCATTTGTCAGCATCTGCAGCATCCAAAGTTGTCGCGCCGCATGTCGACTCGCTCGCCACCTGCGGATTCTCGGTTGCCTGTTCCTGAATTGGCTGTTCCTGAGGTTTGTGACACCCCAGAAGGCAACTCAGCGCACTCACCATCACGATATAGATATACACATTCGATCTCATCGCATCACTCCGGGTAAAGACAGAGGGGGTAGCGGCGTATGCACGCAGCCGTAGGCGAGTACATAGCCGCGAAGGGGGAGACTTCCCCCATACAAAACATACAAATAAATTGTTATTCGGCTTAAAGCGGTCACATGTCAAGCGGCTTTTAAGCACGCACGTTATGACTTGCCGACGGATTCCCGATGGCGCTTCATAAACAGTCGAAGCGGATGACTCACGCGCGAGGCCCAAGCGTCCTCATTATGCATCGCGCCCGGTATATATTCATAAAACAAATCGACGCTCTGGCGGTAACCGAGCTCAACGAGTGCCGAAACGAAATCGAATGTATAGCAGCTGTTGTCGTATTCTGAGCCCCAGCCGGCTTCATCGCGGAGGGCGACCTTGCGATCGAGCACATCGGGCATGCCTTCTGCCGGAAAAATCCCGCCGTGATCGATATAAATGAACGTATTCTGATGGCCGGCGCGCTCATAAACATCGCGTATTGTCCGTCCATGATCGTCGCTGAAGCGCCCCCAGGCCGTTGTTGGCGAGAGTGCGAACACAGAATCGTAGCGCCCTGGATAACAACTGGCGATGTAGAGGCTGATGAGGCCGCCCAGAGAAGACCCCATCAGGCCGGCGCGTCCGGTCGTGTCAAAGGTACACTCGATGAACGGTCGGATCGTTTCCTCCACAAATGACGCGTATTTGCGGCCAAGAGATTCTTGCATCCCGTCGCCGAATTCATCCGAAACATGCGTGTATTCGCGCAGGCGGTCGGGGGTGTTCCAGATGCCAACGATGAGGAAATCGCCGCCGATGCGCCGCATATTCTCGCAGAGACGCCAGCCGCCGCAGATGCCTTGAGGCGAAAACAAGTTCTGGCCATCATGCGCATATAGCACGTCGTAAGGACCGGCATTGGGCGGCACAAGGACGTGAATCGAGCGGCTTTTGAGGCCCTGCGGGCTTTCGAAATCGTCCCAGCGCATCAAATGCTGCATTCCCTCTGGCCGCCTCAAAAGGGAGACTTCTTCGCCATTTTCATACAGAAAACAGCGCGCCAGCGGGTCGCACACGCGCTTGCCGTGGGGGAGCTGATAGCCATAGCGGAGCTTGTGCCCCACCTGCGTCGGCAGCCAGACCTCGGCATAATTCAAGCCGCCCGGGCCGCGCTTCATCACATGCAGATGACTGCCGTCAAATTCTGTCGCCACTTTGCAGCCGCGCGGGCCCTTGAACAGAAAAATGCACGTTCCATGCGCCGTGTGCACCGGAAAGCCCTCGGAAGCCATGATTTTCCGAAAGCCCTCTGCCAGCGGTATATGCCCAGCGATCAGCGCTCGCGCCACCGCCTCATCCGACATTTTTTCCAAAACAGACATCAATCTCACAACCCCAGAGCCAACACGGATGCACACACCATGCACCGCAACCTTTTATATAAGGAATCCGGAGGTTGCGCCAATTTGACGTGTTATGCTTCAGTGCCCTCTTCCGACATCGCCAATAATTTACGTGCTTCCTCTAGATGTTCTTTGCGGTCTGAGGATGAAAGCGCAAGTATATAACCTTGTCGATTGAGTATTCTTATGCCCTGAACGCGCGACGTCATGATTTTAAGTTCGTCATAATTGAACGTGCCATATTCATAATTCATATCCACGATTACCGGCTCATACAATGGGATATGTTTTTTTGCCCGAAAATAGATGCGTCCCTTTAATAAATCGAAATCAAATGAATCATCGACAATATCCTGCCATGAGCTGACGCGATATCCCATGTCTTGAAGCCAGTGAATCATCCGCACAAGTTCTTGGCGATTGTTCCCTGTTATGAGATCCGCATCATGTGGCGCATGACTTAGAAGCTGAGGATATGTCAGTTTTAGCCCAAGACTGCCAAAAAGCAGACAATCAAATGTATTCGTCAAATCATGCGCGATTTTTAGCAGTTCAAATTCGGCAATCATCACTGCCCCCGAGCTTACACCCAGTCCAGAGGTTCCATCATATTCCAATCTTTGCAGAGCATGCCATTAGGATAGTAAATCAGCTTGCTCAATTTCTCATGACTTGCCTTAGAATGATGTTCAATCATTTTTTCATAATCCGACATTTCAAATGCAACGCTGATTTCATGATCAAACATATAAGAAAATGAGAAATAATAATATCCTTTTGTAATATGGGTGAGCGCATATCGGTCTGCCGGAAGCTGTTCCAACAAGCTCATCACCTCCACTCTATTATCATCAATATATTTCTGTGTCTCGCCTCTGTCCACAGAATCCCCGAACATCGCGAGTTCTCTGAATACAATATCTTTTATACCCATGCGTTGGGCAAATTCGATATAATGAGATATTTCATCGACTGTGTGAATACCTTTATTTTGAAGCACGCATACCAGCCTGACCGGTATTTCAGAATTCACATGCGCAATTACAGCCTTTAGAACGGCGTTATATTTTATGGGTTCAAGCAAACCGCAACATGTCTTAAAGCGCACAATATCTTGATTGATATCTTCATTATAATGATGCCTGGAACACTCGATGCGCGTGATGCCTCTGTCTCGCAAGATATCCAAAAGGCCTTCCATATTTTTAGCAAAGCCGGACATATTGGAATACATGACTTTTCCGACGATATGTCCGCCTTTTTGCTCATAATTTGCAACCGCATCAAGAATACAACGAAGCAGATCAGGGCTTTCGCTCGTCTCTTTTCCAGAAAGCGATATAAACAATGGGGTTTCAAACAACCTATTCAGAATACGCTCAAGTCTTTCAGCATAGTCCGCACAGACACCGCAGATATGTACGAAATTTCCGCTTCGCACCAACTTTTCAGAGCAGAAACGACAATTTGCGCTGCAGGCATTATAGATATAAGGTGTAAAAGACAGCAGATCAGAATCAGACCTGTTCTCCATAACGCCATCAGGCAAGGATGCCAGCAGTTGCCGGGCATACACCTCGTAGTCATGATAATTCTTATTCACAACCAACCTCCTACATCTGCAGTCCAACCATGAATTACATCGCAACCAGCTTTGATTTTTACCATTAATGCCGGCAAATGATTAATAAAATTTATTTGTGGCGCGCATACGGCACGCGAGGGGCACATTCGTCGGCACGCGCGAGAGACGTGTCGCGACACCAGAGACGTGTCACGGAGACTGTGAAATAAGTGGCGTTTTGGGACAAAACGCCACTTTTTTCTAAGGTAATGTGGATCATTTCAATTGACGTAGCCTTGCTTCATTGCGAAAATCTGATGGGTTTGCCTTGAAGGAGGATGC
>JAFZFY010000306.1 GCA_017555665.1 Pseudomonadota bacterium
CTCCAGCAGAAAAATCTCGAACTCGATATGCTCTACGCGCTCGAGCGCGAGGCCGCCGTCGCCACAGACCTCAAATCCCTTGTCCAGAGCACGCTTGCGAAATGCATGCAGGCCTTCCGCGTCGGCTATGCCGCCATCCTCATGAACGTCGGTGCCGAACACAGGCTCTATGCCGCATCGGGCGACACGCGCACGCGCATATCCTATCAGCCAAAGCTCATCGACATCCTTCCCGATTTCCTTTCAGAAACGATCCGGCAGCCCGAGGTCAGGCGCATCTCGCTGCGCGAAGTCGAGGCGCTGCCCGAAGTCTCCGAGTCCGTGCTCACCAAGGCGCTCAACAATCTCCTCATCGCCCCGCTGCTCAAGGACGACAAGGTCTTCGGCGCGCTCATTCTCGGCTCGCAGAAAGAAGCCCCCGGCGTTTTCGCCGACTCCGACTGCAAGCTTGCAGCCCTCTTCTCCGTTCATATCGCCCCCTCCCTCGCGACACAGCTCGATCGCGAGGAAAAGGAAAAACAGCAGCGGCTTCTCACGATCGGGCAGATGATGTCCTCGCTGCTCCATGATATGAAAACGCCCCTTACAAACATCTACGGCTACACGCAGTTCATGGTCACGGAAGGCGATGCAAAGAAACGCGCCATGTTTGCCGAAGTCATCAACCGCCAGGTCGACAATCTCAAGAGCATGAGCGCGGAGATCCTTCAGTTCTCTCGCGGCGAATCCGCCGTCATCCTCCGAAAGACCGCCATGCACACGTTGCTCCTGCATGCCCTGGAACTCCTCAAAACAGAGGCTGAAAAGCGCAGCATCGAGCTCGTCTGCGAAGAGAATTACCCCGGCTCGATATCGTGTGACGAAGTCAAGCTCCAGCGCGTCATCGTCAACCTGTGCAAAAATGCTATGGAAGCCATCGATCGAAACGGCACCATACGCATACGCACCGAAGACACCGGCGACTGCGTCACACTCACGATCGAAGACGACGGCCCCGGCATCCCGCCTGCCATCGCCAAGACGCTCTTCGATGCCTTCGTTACGAGCGGTAAAAAAGGCGGCACAGGCCTCGGCCTCTCCATCGTCAAAAAAATCATCGAGGAACACAATGCCGCCATCACCTGGCAGCCCGTCAATCCCCACGGCACCGCGTTCATCATGAGTTTTCCCAAATAAAACAGCAAGACATAATCTCGCTGCAGACCAGTCATCCCCTCGGCACTTCAACAAACGCCTCACTTCCTCATCACGTATTCCCAACTAATAAAAACTAAACATGCAAGCGAAACAACGCTATCAAACAGCAACGTTTCTTTCCTGTCTCATCTGCAGCTTAATGTTATTGAACGGATGCACGAACAAAGCTCCGGTCAACAACGCCTTTTCGGAGCCATCTATCGAGACAGACGCCGGAGAAGATTTCGATATCAATGCAAACATTGATGTGGAAAACTTGGTGAAAATCATACAAGCTTCCGATGAGCACGTCATTGATCTCGAAACAGTTCAGACGATCATGATACAGCATGGCCGCGAGATAAACAGCACCGCTCACAAATATAATGAGCAATACAACGAATGCTTAAACACATTAAATTATGTCGTTCAAGATGAAAGCGACTGCGCATCACAAGAGCGTGTCATATTAAATATATTGATAGAAGAATTGTCGCGCATTGACTGGCTCAAAAGCCATAACCAGAATGATATTCAGCGATCCATGTGGAAAGCGCTCAAAGCTTCGGATTATTATTCAGATAGCCTAGAGGATTCAGAAAATGACAACGATTTTGGCAGAAATAACGCACTTCAAACGCTCATTCAGTCTGGCGCAGACTTAAACGCCCCGAACTGGGATGGCGAAGTCGGCGCATTTTTTATTGAAGATGAACAATTACTTATAAAACTGATCAAGTCAGGAAAAATCAAATACGACATTACAGATAAAGATGGCAATTGCCTGCTTCACAAGTTTGCTTCCAACGAGGATATGCTGAACTTATTGATCCAATCAGGCTTGAATATCAACACACAGAACAGCGACGGTCAAACGCCCTTATTTTATGCAAGAGATCCCCAAATTATTGAAAAATACATAAAAGCCGGCGCAGATATCAATCATGCTGATCATCATGGAAATACCCCCATCTTCCAAGCGTCAAAGAACGACACCGAGCATTTCCCGCTCACGGCGCAATTTGTCAAACACGGCGCAGATATCAACCATGCCAATCATGCCGGTCAAACGCCGGTCTATGAGATCAATATCGAAAATGGTCTTCAGGATTTTATAAATCTCGGAGCCAAACTTTCCGTAAAAGACAATGAAGCAAACACCCCGCTGCACACCTATGATATTACCAAAGATGACGAAGACCTGAACAATTTAGATATTTATCTTAAAAACGGCATTGATATAAAAAGCGCTGGCAATTTACCATTATTAAAGCTGTGCTTAAATGATAAAGAATTAAATCGTTTATGCATCGAAAAGCTTACAAAAGCCGGTGCAGATATCACAGCCAAAAACCGCGAAGGCCTTGGTTTCCTCTCATATTTGCTTAAAAATCGCATTCACATGGATTCAAGCGCTTACGATTACACCAGAAATGAACTTAAATTAAAATATGACAAAATCCCAAATCTGATAAACGTCATTGCCGATATGCGCGATGATCATGACGCACAGGAAGAAATTGATGAATTCAGTGAAACCATGACCGACCTCAGCGATACGCTTGAATATGCCGAAACTGCGCTCAAAGATATGCTGACTGATGGCGTATTAGATGTTAATGAACGCATGCCCACAGGCGAAACACTCTTATTCTATGTGACGTATCATTCTACAGCCGAAGCTTTGATCAAAGCCGGCACCGATATCCACGCCAAAAACACGAGCGGTCAGACGGCGCTGTGGCGCGGCAATATCTATGCCCTCCTTGAAGCCGGTGCAGACGCCAAAGTAGTCGATAACAAAGGCCAATCCCCCCTCTTTGCGCGTTATATATACTATTCCGGCACAGATTGGGGTTCGATAATCTTGTTCAATTCCGGTGATGTGCAACAGCTCCTGGCATCAGGCGCAAATATTAATGCCAAAGATTCCAAAGGCCGTTCCCTCATTTTTTATGTTCTGGAAAACTGCGAAAATCTAAGCCAAGAAGATTGTGAGAACAACGAATACTGTGCTGCCCTCGCGGCCATCAGTTTTCTCGCAGCGCATGGGGCCGACGTCAATATCAAAGACAACGATGGCATAACTCCCCTGATGCTCTGCGATATCGAAGAGTGTGTCTCAGAGCTGATCAAAGTAGGCGCAGATATAAATGCTAAAGATAATGCCGGCAAATCGGTTGACGATCATTACCGGCAGAATAACAACGAGGATAAGCAGAATACAGAGCAGTGAAAATAAACATTTTGTCCCCA
>JAFZFY010000307.1 GCA_017555665.1 Pseudomonadota bacterium
CATCGCGGTCTTCCGGCACATAGTCGTGATCGGGTACGATGCCGCGGATCTTCAGGCGTTCCGCAAGCAGGATCAGCCCCGGCTGGATCAGGAATGTCGCCACGAAACACGAGCTGATGCCGATGACCGCCAGCACGCCCATCGAATTGAGCCCGCGATGCTGGCTCAGAAGCATGCCGCCGAAGCCGACGAGCGTTGTCGAGGAGCTCATGAATACGGAGCCGATGACCCCACGCACGGCCTCAAATGTCGAGCCTCGGCCGAGCATCCGGTATCGCTCGAACAGGTAGATCGCGCCGTCGATGCCGATGCCGAGCGTCACCGGGAGCATGACCAGGTTGAACAGGCCGAGCGCCGCATTGATGCGGATCATGATCTCGAGGGTCACGGCGAGTCCGGCGAGCACTGGGATGGTCACGATCAGGGCCGCGCCGGGGTTGCGCTGCTGAAGCATGGCGATGATCAGGATGATGAAGAGCGCGACGATCGCGATGCGGATGCCGTCTGTCTTGACGAGTCGGATCATGTCGGCATAGACGAACGCGCCGGTGGCGGCGGTCACGCGCTTGCCGTCCACGCGGAGGCTTCGCACGTCGTGCACCAGGAGATCGGCCTGGTATGCCACATATGTCGATGTGCGCTGGTACATCAGGAGCAGGTTGCCGAATGCGTAATCGACGCCCGATTCCGGGCGCGGCGGCAACGGATGCTCGCCGCTTTCCTTGAACTGGAGACGCACCCATTCGGGCAGGTCGTCGATTGTCAGCGGCTTGTCGACGAGATAACGGCGAAGCTCGCGGATCTTGTCTTTTTCGGCATCGGGCAGGAAGCGGATCTGGCGGTCCGATGTCCGCTCGCGGATGCGCGCGATCGTGTCAAGGCGTTCCTGCTGCTGCTTCTGCGTGCCCGGAAGATAGCTGAAAATCGAGGCGTACTCGGTGATTGTGTTGTACTGCTGGCTGCTGCGCTGCGTCGGGATCGAGGGCCAGAGCCAGCGCGGAAGGGTTTGCGTCATCTTCGAGACGACTGGCAGCGCGTTCGCGACCGTGTTGGCGGAAAGCACTTCGGGAAAGATATCCGACAGCGTGGCCGCCGTGTTGGGCAGCTTCATCGCGAAATCGCGGTAAAGCCTCAGGGCACGTGACTTTTCTCGGCCGTAGGATGCGAAGAGCGGCAGGTGCGTGTAGGCCGAGTTGCTCTCCGGGAATGTGCGCGCCATGGCGCAGATCATGGGCAGGGAGCGGTAAATGCCCAGATGCGGCATGACCTCGGCGAACATGTGGTTGATGTACTGCGTCGTGTTGGGCATCCGCATGATGGCGCGTCGGAGCGTGTGGAAATACTGGTATTCGCGATCGCGCTTGAGCAGGAGTTCGAGATACTCGACCTGGTCGAGATCGTCGAGGATCGCGACCGTCGGGGATGCCGGATAGATCGACTTGACGTAATTCTCGGTCTTGACCGTTTTCTGGGCGTTCGGCTGCGGCCGAAGCTTGAGGTTATAGAAGTTGCCCTCGAACTGAACCTCCGGGATCTGGCTCGCGCACCAGCCTGAAAATGCTAGCCCGGCGATGCTTATGGCGATGATCGGAAGCGACAGCTTGCGCTTCGTCTCGGCGGTCAGCTCGATGCGCTTGGCTGCGGGGCGTATCTTGGACGGCCAGCGGCGTTCGATGACGAGGATCAGCGCCGGCATCACCGTGCACATCGTGATGAACGAGAGCCATACGCCTGTGCCGGCGACGAATCCGAACTGGCTGAAACCGGGAAAGCTCCCGAACATCAGCGAATAAAAGGCGACTGCCGTTGTCAGGGCACCGAAAAAGAGGGGGGAGCCGGTCTTGATGATCGAGGTGCGGATCGCGTCTTCGAGCGTCTGTCCCCTGCGCCGTTCGACGGTATAGCGCGCATAGAGGTGGATGCCGAAGTCGATGCCGAGCCCGATCAGGATCGCGAATATAAACGCGGTGATCAGGTTCAGGTACCCGATCGTGAGGAATGTGATGCCGAGCGCGCATAGCGTGCTCATGATCAGCGGCGTAAAGATGCGGAACGCCGCGCGAGGCGACCTGAAAAACAGCGCGATCAGGAGCAATATGCACAATATCGTCGTCGATATCGATCGCACGATGTCGACGACAATCGCGTTATATTCGGTCTTCATCTCGCTGAGACCGCCGCCGTATTCGATCGTGATGTTCGGGTCATATTGCGCGATATCGATGGCTTTGAGCTTTTCCTCAATGATCTTGACCTGCTGCTGGACGGCTTTGAGGCCGGTCGTCGATTTCTTGAAGCGGATTTCAAGCGCGATCATCCAGGCGTTATCCGGCAGCGGATGGAACGGAAGCTCCCGGAATTTCGAGAGGGGCGAGTCTTCGTATCGGTCGAGTAGCTTTTCTCGGTAGTTTTCGAGCGTGCTGCTGCCGTTCTGTGCGGCGTTGCCGGCGGATGTGTGGGAGAGGCTCGGATTGAGGCTGTCACATTCCGACGGGTCATCTGCGGCGATCCGGCAGGTCTTGTATTCGCCGGACTTGCGCCGCGCCTCGGTCAGCGTCTTGTCGATCTCGGTGTAGAGGGTTTCGAGCTCTTCGTTGGATGCATACAGGAGCGCGTTGTCTGCAAAAAACGTCTTGTCGTTGATGAACGAGACGTTTCCGACCGATTCCAGGGAGTGGATCAGCGCGATATATCGTCTGGAGAAGAGCATCAGCGGATTGTCGCACCAGTTTTCGCCGACAATCGGCTGTTCCCGGAACAGGTGGCTGCTGTCCCCGATCGCCTGCAGGCATTCCTGGTATTCGGGGGACTGCTTTGCCGATTCAGAGAGCGGCTTGAGTTCTGGGACTTTGAGATAGACGCTGAGCGTCTGGACGCTGCCCATGCGGTCGGCGATGGCCTCGATATCCTGGACGACCTGTGCATCGTGTGGCAGCAGGTCTTTGAGGTCGCTTCGGATGTCGAACCGCAGGACGATGGCAGCGACCGCGCATACGGTTAGAATCAGGGCGGTGAGCAGATACCGCCCCGGATGGGCGGTCACTCGGTCGATGAGATGTCCAAATAGGGTTTCTGCGTTGAGTTTCATCCTGGCCTGTTGCGTTGGGGTTAGTTGGACGGTTCGACCGGTGCCGGAAGCCGCGAAATCTCGATCTGGAGTATGCACCGCTCGTTTGCCTCTCGCACGACGAAGTGCAGGCCGGCTTCATCGACTTCTTCTCCGACGGTGCCTACGTGGCCAAGACGGCAGGTGACGAGACCGCCGATCGATTCATAGTCGGGCGTCTCTTCGAGATCCACGTCGAAATGCTCCGCGATTTCAGAGATGTTCGTGCGCGCATCGACGAGCACGACCTGTTCCTCCTTGTCGAGCGGCACGATCGTGTTCTCTTCGGAGTCGTATTCGTCCTGGATCTCGCCAAAGAACTCTTCGACAATATCTTCGAGTGTGACGAGACCGGCGGTGCCGCCAAACTCATCGACGACGATCGCGATATGGATGTGCTCGCGCTTGAAGTCCTCAAAAATCGCGTCGATATGGTTTGTTTCGGGCACGAAGAAAGCTTCGCGGACGATCGGCTTGATCGTGAGTTTCTGGCGCACTTCGTCGTTATTGCGAAGTTCAAAGAACTTCTGGACGATATCCTTGAAGTAGAGCACGCCGACGATCGTGTCGATATTGCCCTCATAGACGGGCAGGCGGCTGTAGCCTTCGCGCACAAAGAGTTCGAGCGCCTCGTCGAGCGTCTGGTCGATCGGGCAGGCGGTCAGTTCTGTCCTCGGGATCATGACTTCGCGCACCGTTGTCTCGCTGTAATCGATGGCAGAGCGCATGATCCTGCCCTTGATGTCTTCAAGCCCGCCGTGTTTTGTCGATTCATCGAGCATGACTTCGAGTTCTTCTTCGATGCGTTCGGCATCGGCGAATTTTTCAGTCGCCGTGCGAGAGATTGGCTTGAGCGCCAAGCATAGCAGCCATGTAAGCGGGCGCAGGCAGAGCTGGAACGGCTTGAGGATCGTGAGCACGCGTCCCGCGATTTCGCGTTCGTCACCATTGGCGAGCTGTACGCCGAGCACGGAGTGGAATACGAAGTATATGGCGGCCAGGATCAGCCAGACGGCCCAGGGGGCGAGTGAGATGCCTGAGAGCGTCAGGAGCGTGAAGCCGGACCAGAACATGCCGACGACACCGATCACGTCCAGGATGTGGATCGTCATCCAGTATTCGTTTGGGGCGCGGACAAAAGGCTCAAATTTTTTCTGCCCCTCATCGACGAGATAGCGCGCCCGCGCCAGTCCGAGCGCAGAAATCGCGCGCGAGCTGGTCGTGCTGAGGATCATGACTGGAAGAGTCAGGATAAGTATGCAGAGAGGCTGGACCCAGTCAGCACCCGTGATGATTGAATTGTCCAAAATGACTCCAGTAGCGAAAGCCCTTGATATCCCCCGCTTCGAGATTGAACCGAATGCCCCCGGTGGTGTCTAGCGAGCGTTGTCCTGAACTTCAAGAAACATCGCGTCGCCGTAGCTGTAAAACATATAGCCCTTGTCGATGGCTTCCCGATACGCGGCCATGATGTTCTCGTGACCGGCAAATGCGCTGACGAGGACCATGAGCGTCGATCCCGGCAGATGAAAATTGGTGATCATATCATCCACGATGCCGAATTTCCGGCCGGGTCTGAGGAAGATATGGGTGTCATATTCGCCGGGCACAACTTTGCCGAATCTGTCGAACTGATCTTCGAGGCTTCGCACGACCGTCGTTCCGACCGCAATCACGCGGTGATGAGCGCGATGCGTGTCCTCGATGGCATCAGCAAGTGCTTGCGAGACACAGTAGTGCTCGGTATGCATGACGTGTTCGCTGAGATTTTCTGTCTGCACGGGGCGGAACGTGCCCGCGCCGACATCGAGTGTCAGGCGTTCAAACCGAACGCCTTTCTGCTTGATCTTCTCGATGAGCGCATCGGTGAAGTGGAGGCCTGCCGTCGGCGCGGCGACTGCGCTTCCCGACTGTGCATAGACGGTCTGGTACTGCTCGGTATCGTCGCTGTCGTATTCGGCTTCGCCGAGGCGTTTCCGCTTTTTGACGATATAGGGCGGCAGGGGCAGCTGCCCGACCCTGTCGAGTATCTCGACGACGGGTTCGTCGCCCAGGAATGTGACCGTGCACAGGGCGTTTCTGTCGGAGCCGTTCCGGTCGAGTGTGATGTGCACGCTTTCGTCGTTGACGGCGCACAGGATTTCGCCAGGCGCGAGGTGGCTGGCGCGATAAAGGCAAGAAAACTGCCGTTTGGGGGCGGTGATATCGTCGGTGATCATGACTTCGACGATGCCGCCGGTATGACGTTTTGCAAAAAATCTCGCTTTTCTGACGGTCACATCGTTGACGACGATGCAGTCTCCGGGCGTGAGCAGGTCGATGATATCCCGAAAGACTCTGTGTTCCCGGTGCATGCCTCTGACGACGAGCAGGCGCGCTTCGTCGCGCGGCTCATGCGGGTGTGTGGCGATCTGTGATTCCGGGAGGTCGAATTCGTAAGCGGATCTGAGATTGAGGTCGGTCATGTGTTGGCGCAAAACTTAAAAAAAGAGCCTGCATAAAGCAGGCTCTTTGTAGAATACGAGATCAGAGAGGATTTGGACCGTGTATGTCTGGCGTGGAGGGATATCAGAGAGGCGTTTTGAGACGCATCTTTTGCGGCGTATGGGCGGCAGGACGTGTCCTAAGCACGCGTTGCAGCCGCCTTCACACCAGGATCATACAGAGTCTTATTTTTTCTTGAGGCCTGCGAGGACATCGCCGAGCGAACCGAAGTTGGCGTTGTCTTTGTAGCTGATGGCTTCATCGCGTTTGGAGCCGCGCGGTGCTCTTTCACGCGGAGCGGCTTCTTCAGCATTTTCATCGCGGCGCGGCGCACGAGGTTTGCGTGCGGCAGGTTGCGAGCCGTCGCGTGTCGAGAGCGTCATGCGTTTCTTGGCGGTGTCGATCGCGATGATCTTGGCGGTGACTTCGGTGCCGGGGGCGGCTTCCGTGAGGCCGCGCGTGGCATCGCTGACTTCGCTCATCGGGAGAAGCGCGGTCAGTCTCGGGGCGATCTTGATGAAGATGCCGAAATTCGTGACGGAATCGATCGTGCCGGTCACTTCCTGGCCGATGGCATAATCGGCTTCGACAGTCTTCCAGGGATCCGTCTGCTGGCCTTTGTATGAGAGGGAGACACGGTGTTTTTCGACGTTGACACCGAGGACGGTGACTTCGACTTTCTGGCCGACTTTGACGACATCATCGGGATTCGTGATGTGGCGATCCCATGTCAGTTCCGAGATGTGGATGAGGCCTTCCACGCCGCCGAGATCGACGAACGAGCCGATCTTTTCGACATTCCGGACGACCGTGCCCGTGATGCGAGAACCGATTTCAAGGTTGGACGTGACCGCATCGAACGGATCTGTTTCGAGGCGTTTCATCGAGAGGGAGAGCTTGGATTTGCCGTCTTTGTCGGCGAGCGAGAGGACATAGACCTTGACATCCTGGCCGACCGAGAGGAGCTCTTTGGGGTGATCGATGTGCTGATAGGAGATCTCGGACACATGGACGAGACCTTCGATGCCGCCGACATCGACGAATGCGCCGTATTTCTGGATCGAGACGACCTTGCCATCGAGCGTGGCGCCGACTTCGATCTTGGACATGGCTTCTTCGCGTTTCATGCGGAGTTCGTCATCGATCAGTGCGGTGCGGCTCAGGACGATATCATGGCCGCGTTTGGCGTACTTGATGATTTTGAAATCGAAGGACTGGCCGACGAAAGCATTGGCATCCTCGACCTTGCCTTTCTGGATCTGCGAAAGCGGGCAGAACGCGCGCTGACCCATGACTTCGAGTTCAAAACCGCCTTTGTTTGTCGCTTTGACGAGGGCTTTGACCGCACAGCCTGACTGGTAGGCTTCTTCGAGCGCGATGTTGCCTGCCTTGAGCGAGCGAGACAGACGGATGGCTCCATTCTCAAAGCCAACGACCTTGGCCTTGATCGTGTCACCGACAACATTTGTCAGCTTGCCGTCTTCGGGGTTCAGAAGTTCAGACACGGCAATCGAGGCTTCGGCTTTCGCACCGATATTGACATAGGCGAATTCGGTTCCGATCTGAACGATAATGCCCTCGACGATCATGCCTTTTTCGAAGGATTTTTGTTCCTGTGACTGTTCACTTGCTTCAAAAAGCTTCGAAAAATCTTCTTCTTCAGCCGTTTCTGTGGCTGCAGTTACCTGATCTTCGGAGACGGGATTCTGATTTTCATCGGCCATCATAAGTCTTCAAAACGCTCCATTCTGACGTCCGGAAGTCTGCCGGACGGGACCTTTGCCTGTTTCCAGGACTTGTATTAAATATCGCTGACGAGCCCTTCCCGTCAGCTGTCTTTTCGCAGGAGTGACAATATTTCTCCAAGCTCCCACTTTTCTGTTTCATTCATTTTTTTCTGGAGTTTGAGCTGTGCGTGCGCATAGCTGTCGAGTGCCTCGTTGACGCGGATGCTTGCTTTTTTGCGCCAGATCTCGCGTTGCGGCTCGTCGAGCCCCAGGATGGCGCGGTTCAGCTCGTTCACTGTGCTCGCAGCCTTTTGCCCGGACGAGGTGACATACGCTCTCAGGGCGGACAGATTCTCAGACGGGGTCTCGTGATCTGCTGCCATGATCGCAGTCAGGTCTTTCAGAAGGCGGATATAGTCATCTTCGATCGAGACAGCAGACTGTTCTTCAGTATTCGGCTCGCTTGTTTTCGCGCATCCGGATGCGCAAAGTGCAAGGACAATCGCCCATCTGAACAGCTTTTGTTTCAACCCGGTCCTCCAGAAAATACTTTTCACCAAGAAAAGCGAGGGTATATTGAACTTTTGCCATAGCATTGTCAACGGATTTTGGGGGTTCGGCCTATTGCGCGGCGCGCAATACGGCCTTTGCTCGGCGCCGCTATCGGCTAGGCCGATACGCGCCGCCTGCCGCTTCGCGCGATCCTGACACGCTTGAGGAAAACATCAGCCAGCAGGCAGGCGAGTGCGGCAAACAGGAAGTAGTAGAAAATTGGCGAGAAGCTCCGTATTTTCTGGCCTTCAGGGTCTGCGGCGGCTTCAAATCCGGCGTCGATCTTGCCGCCGGTCGTGCCTGCGACGGCATCAAGGAGCGGCGTGTTCGCTTCCGTGTTCGCGAATTCCTGCGCATACGGATACGAGAACGTCTTTTTGGCATACCCCAGCGATGCCCCCTGCAGCTTGAGTTCCGCCTGCGCCTGATAGGTGCCGTAGACCGGCATCACGAACGTGCGCTCATAAAACCCCGGTGCCGTCTGCGTCAGCGCCAGTTCAAAATGCTCGCCATCCGGCCGCGTCACGTCGGCGATGATATCGAGGCCGTTCATGAAGCTGTCCTGATCGGACACGGCATCGACGATCAGGCGGACACGGTCATTTTCTCGTTCCGCGCGCATCTCGTATCGCGTCTCTTCATCGGTCTTCATCGTCGAGCGGACGACCTGTGCCCAGAACTTGGAAAAACTCGATGACTGCTTGATCCATGCGGATGCCCATCGGTTCTTTGCATCGCTCGTGAATACGGTCGTCTTTCCGCTGCCGAGCGACCAGTGCGCGAGCACGGGCGCGCCGCCCGGCGCGGTCAGGATCGTCTGGCTGCCGCTCTTCGCCTTGGTGCCGACGTAACCCAGAAGCGTCTGGAACGACACGCCCTTGATCATGTCGTGCTGTTTGGCAACTGTCGGGACAAACGGCGTTTCGACAACGGCCTGGTTCGCCACGCGGTTCGTCTCTTCCACAAATATGCGCGGCACGCTGGAGGCATCTTTCGCGACGTATGCGCGGCCTTTGCCCTGGTTGGCGATACGGCTGAGGAGCGTCGTGTCGGCGTTTGCGAGCGCGATCGTCGAGACCGTGATCTTTGCGCGCGCCATCTCTTTGACGAGCGCGTCGATGCCCGTGTATGGGCTCCTGCCGTCTGTGAGCAGGATGACGTGTTTCGTCTTCGCGGAGACCATCGCCATTTCGAGATATGTCATTTCGAGCGCGTCTCTGATGTTCGTGCCGCCGTTCGGCTGCATCCGCGATATCTTGTCGTTGATGCTGTAACGGTTGACCGCGCGTGTCATGGGCACGACGACATACGGCGCGTCATCGAAGCCGACGACAATCACCCTGTCCTGCGCCTTGAGCGCGGAAACACTCGCTTTGGCGGCTTCTTTGGCGATCTCGAGGTTGCGGTTTTCGCGCATGGATCCGGATTTGTCGATCAGCAGCGCGATGGCGGCAGACTGAGACTGCTTCGGCGTCTCGTTTTTGAATGTGACCGGCAGGATCTTTTCGACGGGGGTGTTTTCGTACCCGCCGGGGCCGAGCGCCTCTTCGCCGCCGAGCGCGATGAAACCGCCGCCCTGGCGTTTGACGTATTCCTGCAGAAGGTTCATGCTTTCAGTCGTGACATTGGTGCGCCCGGTGTTCGTCTCTTTGGGCACGTCGCCCAGGATGACGGCGGAATACTTGAGCATTTCCTTCATGGAGGTCGGCATCCCGGAGGCAGAGCGGACTTCCACGTCAAAATCCTGTCCTGAAGCACTGCCATATCCCGCCAGCGCGCGTTGCAGATAGCTCGCGTTCGACGCGTTCTGCTCAATATAGAGGATCTTGGGTTTGCCTTGGATGTCGAGCTTGTCGATCAGTGTGTTGTTCTCGGCAAACCTGTCTTCGCTTTCGGGGATGCCTGTGAGCGAGAATTTGAGTTCGAGTTCGCCAGGGGCATCGCCGGTGGTCGTGATCGTGACGAAGTTGTCGCCTTTCACGAGGTCGAGATCACGGGCGAGTTTTTCTTCAGGGATGTTATTTTTGGCGACTTCGAGGCGCACGGACGCGTCGTGTGTCGCGCTGATTTCGAGCGTAGCTTCGAAGGGTTTTCCGACGCGCAGGTTGTCGCGTTCGCGAACTTCGAGCGACTTGACCATGATTTCGCGAGCGGGCGCGGCCTGGAGGTGCATGACATCAATGCGTATGCCCTGGGCTTTGGCGCGCGCGGCTTCCGAGAGCGCGTCGCCTTTTGTCTGGTTGCCGTCGCCGAGCAGGACGATGCGGCGCACATGATTTTCGGGGAACAGGGCATAGCTGAAGCGGAGCGCCGATTCGATGTCTGTCTGACCGGACTCGGCGTTTTCCGCGTCTGTCTGCCGCTCGAATCTGGGCAAGGTCTTGTCATTGTCGAGGCGGACGATGCGCGGTTCCGAGGCGAACGTGACGACCTGGATATCGGTCTCTGCATTTTTCGCCGCGAGCGCTGTCTCGATCTCGTGGTGGGCTGCTTCGAGCATGTCATCGGGCACGGAGCTGCTCACATCGACGACATAGATCACGGAGACAAGGCTTGTTTCGGTGGTCTTTTCGATATCGGTCAGCGCGAGGACGATCAGCGCGAATATGGCGACACGGCACACGATGCTCACGATGCGCTGCCATAGCGGGAAATCGCTCAGGGAGTGGCGTGCCGGGATCAGAAGCAGCGGCCAGAAGGCGAGCAGGCCGAGCCAGTAAAGATGGAATGCGCAATACTGGACGGCGGTCGCTGGGATCGCGATCGAGACGAACGGCAGCATGTTCAGGCGCGTGATGGCATCGATATTCGTGAATTCGAGCGTCTCGATGCCGGGGATGCGGATGAAATTCATGTAAGCCCAGAGCTGGATCGCGATGAGGGCGATCACGATGACCCAGAATATGACGGTTCGTAGCGTGGAGCGCATGGCGGCTTGTGAATGTATGTGGAATGGGATGGTCTTTCAGATAAAAAAAATCCCCCTGAGCCGGCTCAGGGGGGAAGATGGCTCACTTGCTCACCTTTTGATGGGTTGCGGTCCTTCGGCTTTTATAGGTCTGTCCGATGTGCCGTTTGTAGAACATCTCGGCCTCTTGGACGCAGCTCTTGTCGTCAATGCCACGGCATGCGACGGAGAGGACTTTGTATGCCGGGAGATAATTCGGGTCGAGCTCGATGGCTTTTCGGGCAGCCTTGACTGCGGATTCAGAGTCGCCCTGCTGGCTCTTGAGCGTTGCGGCGATCGTGAATGCCACGGGATCCTGCGGGAAATTGGGGATCGCCTTTGCAAAGTTTTCGTTCGCGCTGTTGAGATCGCCGTAGCAGGCATACGAAGAGGCGAGGTTGAGCAGCAGCGAGACGTCGTTCGGCTTGAGGATCAGCGCCTGTTCAAAGGCGTCAGCGGCGCGTGCGCAATATCCGAACATGCGGAGCGCGTTGCCGAGATTCGAGAGCGTGAACACGTTGTAGTCGATCTGTGTCGCGATGAGGAGATCGGAGAACGCGTACCACGGCTCGTTGAGTTTTGCATAGGAAATGCCTCGGAATGTCAGGCCTTCGACGGTCGCGCCTTCGGCATCCATCGCCTGCGTGGCGAGGTCGATGCATGTCTCGTATTGCTTGTTTGCAAAAGCCTCGGCAACCATTTGATACGGGCCCGCATAGCCGCTGTTGACCGTCGCGAATTTGGACGCAAGCGAGGACTGGCTGGATGTCGTCGATTTAGGCACGATCACTTGCGGCGTGCATGCACTGGAAAGCGTCAGGATAAAAACAAAAGCAAAAAAGCCTAATGCATGTCTCATGATTCTCACTACCTTATGCGGAAATCCCCAAAATAACAGGCAGTCTATTATCTACAATTTCCAGACAGAAAAAAACTGATTTCAAACGCAGTCGTGTTATTTTGGCGAGGTCAGTCCTGGAGTTTTTGTAAGCGGGACACCGTATCACTGAATTCCGTTGCGAGAGAGTCACATGCGCGCGCTTCAGATCATATATTTTGTCGTGTTGTTTGGGATATTGGGGTCGTATCTTGTGTTTGCGATCCCGTCGAACGCGCTTCGCCTTCATGTGGCGGCGGCAGAATCGCTCTCGCCAGGACAGCAGAACATGGTGGCCGTGTGGGCGAGGAATCTGGACAACGGTTCGATATTCCACGGCTACACGCTTCGTTCGCGTTGGGTGAATTCGGCGTTTGAGGCCGTGGATGAGGGCGTGACCGAGACGGCAGTGGGCTATTCAGGGGATGCCGTGTTCCCGATGCCCGGCGTGCCGTCAGTCGGCGTTGCCGCGCTTGAAGTGAGCCTGATCGACAGTGCACACAAGGAAAAGAAGTCGGCGTATCTGCCGGTCTCGGCGTTCCAGGCGCAGCCGTCGGTCGTGCGCGTGCCCGAGACGGGGAGCGCGCTGGCGCAGGAAGTGCCGAAACTTCAGTTCCACGCGTTCGCGCCGGCGGCGTTTATGTTCAATTCCCCGAATGACGTGTTGCTGTCGCTGTTTGATGACGGCAAGGCGTATGACGGCAATCTGAAGCTCTTTCAGCTGTATGGGCAGGCGGCCACCTTCCCCGAGACGGCGGTGATGCGCGACGGGCTGGCGCGCATTTCGGTGTCGCTTCAGTCGGCAGCCGATTTTCAGATCAAGGCGGGGGATATGATGTTTGTGGCGACATTTGTGCCGAATGAACGCCCGCTCCATGTGCGCATCAGCGATTACCAGATCGCGCCGGATATCAAGCCGGAGGTTCGTGTGACCCCCGTCGGCACGATGCCGACGGTGACGGTCGATTATTTTGAGGGCGGCGCGTGGGTCGATCGCCAGACGGAACGGCCGGCGGCTGCGGCGCGTTTCCCGCTCGAACCGAAATATGTGGTCGGGGATGCGCCGTCGCTCATCTTTGCGCGCGTGAGCTCGTCCGCATTCACGACAGGCGAGAATGCGCAGGTTTTTCCGATTATCGCGAGTCCGCGTGCGCTCTCGGAACTGGAGCAGCTCCAGTTTGCGATGAAGTGGCTCGGCGATTGTGAGGCGCTTCACCCCGAGATCGCGTATATGCGCGATGTGCTGAACGAGAAAAAGCCCTCCGCTGGAACGGTCCGTGTGATGCGCGATTACGTCATGGGGGAACTCGCTTCGTGCCATGTGCCGTCTGTCGAAGTGCGCGTGCGCAGCGAGGATCGCGATCAGCAGATATTCGCATCGCGCAAGGATCGGCAGAAACGCGTCTCGAACTATCTTCTGGTGTTCTGGTTCGGGCTAGGCGCGGTGGTGTCTGCCGTGCTGTTGATGCGGCAGCGCAAGCAGGCGCGCGATCGGTGGACGGAGCTTCTGGAGGCGGGCACGGTCGAGGTCGGTCAGCTGCCTCAGCAGACATCCGCGTTGCAGCTCTTTTACGTGATCATCCTTTTTATCGGTTTTGTGATCTCGCTGTTCTATATCATGCAGATCATTTAGCGGCAGGCGTGTGTGTATTGGGGGAGGGATGGCGCGAAAGGCGGCGCGTATCGGCGCGGCGCGCCGATAGCGGCGGCGGGGGTAGGCGCGTATCGGCGCAACGCGCCGATAGCGGCGGCGGGGG